>NZ_JBANBA010000039.1:0-71240 GCF_059803475.1 Bradyrhizobium sp. UFLA05-89
TGCAGACGATGATCAGGCCCTTCATCAGGAGCTGGACGTTGGAGTCGATATTCTGAAGCTGAAGAATGTCCGACAGGAGCCCGAAGATCAGGACGCCGACGAAGGTGCCGGCGAGGCCGCCACGACCGCCCATCAGGCTGGTGCCGCCGATCACCACCGCAGCGATCGCGTCGAGCTCGAGGCCTGCGCCGGCATCGGGCTTGCCTTGCCTGTATTGTGCGACGAACAGCACGCCGGCGATTCCGGCGAGCAGTCCGGACAGAAGATAGGCCGTAAGCTGGACCTGGGCGACCTTGATGCCCGAGAGCTTGGCAGCCTCGACGTTCCCGCCGATCGCATACGCATAGCGGCCGAACGTCGTGAAACGCAGGATCGCGCCGAACAGGACGATCGCCGCCAGGAAGAAGACGCTCGGCACCGGCAGCACGCCCCAGAGCATCGAGCGCAGCAGCTCGAAGGCCTCGGTGGCGTTCGTGCCGGTGTAGACCGGCACAACGGCATTGTCCGATCCGGCGGTCAATCGTGCGATGCCGAGTGCGCTGACCATCATCGCGAGCGTCACGATGAAGGGCTGCATCCGGCCGGCGACGATCAGGAGCCCGTTGAGGGCTCCGAGTAGCAATGCGAGGCAAGGCGCCACCAGGAGCACGCCGAGCACGCCGAACTTGCCGGCCACCTGGCTCGCGGTCCACCACGCGATCGCGATCGCGACGATCAGGCCGAGCAGCGTGGGAATGCCGACGCTGTGCCAGCGCGACAGCGCGATGTCGCGGCGCCGCCCGGCGCCGACATCGCGGCCGCGGGCAAGGCCTGCGAATATGAAGCGCGCAGCCAGCGCGGCGGCCGCGCCGCAGACGAGCACGGCCGCCGGCACGCCCAGCGCCGAGGCCGCCGTCCAGCCCGGCTTGGTGAGCAGCATTGCGCATATCACCGTCGAAAAACCCATGACGGAGCCGACTGACAGATCGATGCCACCGAGCAGGATGACCATGGTCATGCCGGTTGCGACCAGTCCGGTGATCGAGACCTGACGGAGCACGTCGGTGAGATTGCCGTAGGACAGGAAGATGTTGTTGCCGGACGAGGTGTGCGGCGAGGTGAGGGCGCCGATCAGGCAGATCAATAGCAACCCCCAATAGAGCTTGGTTTGCGAGAGGAGTTTGAGTGCCTTCATGATGCTTCTTCCTGCGACCACGCCGCCATGCCCGGTGCGGCAAGGCGCATCACCGCCTCCTGCGTCGCATTCTCGCGCGTCAGGAGGCCGGTCTGCCGTCCCTCGCACATCACGAGGATGCGGTCGGACAACAAGAGAAGTTCGGGCATTTCCGAGGTCACCACGATGATGCCGAGGCCCTGTGCGGCGAGATCGAAGATCAGGCGATAGATTTCCTGCTTCGCGCCGATGTCGATGCCGCGGGTTGGCTCGTCGAGCAGCAGAATGCGCGGCTCGGTGGCGAGCCACTTGCCGATCACGACCTTCTGCTGGTTGCCGCCCGACAGCGTTGCGGCCGCCTGTCCAATGCCGGTGCAGCGGACCGACAACCGGCCGACCATCTCGCGAGCCAATGCACGTTCGCGTGCGAAGGAGCGCAGGCCGAATTGCGACAATACCCCGATCGACGGCAGCGCGATGTTGTCGCAGATCGAGGCGGCAAGGTGCAGGCCGCGCTCCTTGCGATCCTCGCTGACGAGCGCAAGGCCGAGGCGATAGGCATCCGCCGGCGCGTTGATGTCGGCGGTCTCATCGTCGATCGTGATGGTGCCGCCGCACCAGCCGCGCGCGACGCCGAAGATGGATTCCAGAATCTCGGTCCGTCCGGAGCCGAGCAGGCCGCCGATACCCAAAATCTCGCCGCGCCTGAGCTCGAAGCTGACGCCGTGCAGCATCCGGCGCCATCCGCGCGGACTGAGCGTGTCGAGCGTCAAGTCCTTGACCGACAGGATGACCGCGCCATCCGCCGCCGCCGCACCGCGGTCGCTTGCGGCCATGTCGCGGCCGACCATCGCCGAGATGATCGCGCCGCGCGACAATTCGCCGATTGGGGCCGTGACCACCCGCCTGCCGTCGCGCAGCACGGTGACGCGGTCGGCGAGCTCGAGCACCTCCTCGATGCGGTGCGAGGTGTAGATGACCGCGACGCCCTCGGCTGCGAGCTGTTGCACGATCTTGAACAGCGTCTCGCATTCCGACGACGACAGCGCCGAGGTCGGCTCGTCCATGATGAGGATACGGGCATCGAGCGACAGCGCCTTGGCGATTTCCACCAGCTGCTGCTCGCCGACACGCAAGTCGGCAACGCGACTCTCCGCGTCGAGCCTCACGCCCAGCCGGGCCAGCAGGCGCTCGGCCGCCTCGACCATGCGGCGGCGATCGATCAGCAGGCCCGCGATCAGTGGCTCGCGACCAAGAAAGATGTTGTCGGCCACGCTCAGCTCGGGGACGAGATTGAGCTCCTGGTGGATGATCGCGACGCCGGCTTCCTCGGCGTCGCGCACGCCGGCGAACGACATCGCCTGGCCCTCGACCTGAATGGTGCCGTCATAGCTCGTGTGCACGCCGGCGAGGATCTTCATCAGAGTGCTCTTGCCGGCGCCGTTCTCGCCCATCAGTGCGTGCACTTCGCCGGGGCGCAGATCGAAGTCGACATTGTGGAGAGCCTTCACTCCAGCGAAGGACTTGGAGACCTGTTCGGCGGAGAGAGCGACGTGACCGCTCGGCGCGCCGGCGCGAGCGCCAAGCTCGATCACGCGGGAGGACGCGCGTGATTCATCCTGCGCTCCGAGAGCACCGACGCGTGCTTCCATTGCTGCTCCTCCCAGCCCCGACTCTTCAGTCTTTGACCAACATTGAGCCGCAGGGGGTGATGGTTGTTGTTTTGCTGATATGCTAGTTATATCAGTCGTCGTTCGTCAAGCCTTCGTCCGCGCAATTGGACTTCGCCAACCGAAAAAGTGAAAATCAGCCTGGGATCAAAGCATGCATTCAATCGGCGGGTTCAGGGGCGGCGGAACTGTTGCAGCGCGAGGGCGCAGGGCAGGCGGGTCGAAAGTCGATCAGGCGTACCTCGCGTTGAAGCGCGCGATCGTATCGGGACAACTCGCGCCCGAAACACCAATCGACAAGAATGAGTGGTGCGCGACCTTCGACGTGTCGCGGCTGTCGATCACGACTGCGATCAACCGGCTTGCCTTCGAAGGCCTCGTCGTGGTCGAGCCGCAGCGCGGCTCCTATGTCGCGCGGATTCACCTTGAGGATGTGCGGCAATGGATGCTGATGCGTCGCGCGCTGGAGGTGGAGGTCGTCGAGGTCTGTGCCGCCGACATGTCGGACGAGGCGATCGCGGCGCTTGGTCAGAATCTCGCCTATCAGAAAGCCGCCATCGCCAGCGGTGATCTTGGAGGCTTTCATGAACTCGACACCAGGTTTCATCGCCAGATGACCGAAACCTTGAATCTTGCGCGGGTTGGCGAGGTGCTTGATCCGATCCGCACTCATCTTGAGCGCGTACGCAGGACTCTGCTTCCCGAGCCCGGGCGGCCCGAGGGGACGTTCCGCGAGCACGAAGCGATCTATCGCGCGATTGCCGCCCACAAGCCGGATCAGGCCAGGCGTGAGATGGCGGATCATCTTGACCGCGTCTCGCGCGAGCTGCAATCCTTTGTCGCCAAGCATCCCGGCTTTTTCGACGAGTAGAGGTCTAACCGGCCGTCATCGCGTCAGGCGAAAGCATCATGTATCTCGGAATCGATCTCGGCACCTCCGCGGTCAAGACGGTCCTCGTCGACGACACCCAGCACGTGATCGCAAGCGCGAGCCGGTCGCTCGCGACGGCCTCGCCGCGACCCGGTTATTCCGAGCAGGATCCGCGGAAATGGATCGAGGCGGCGTTTGCGACGTTGGATGAGCTGAAGGCGGATCATCCGCGCGAGCTGGCCGCGGTCGAGGGCATCGGCCTGTCCGGCCAGATGCATGGCGCCACGCTGCTCGACGCGAATCTCGAGCCGCTCCGCCCCTGCATTCTCTGGAATGATGGCCGCTCTGCAGCCGAGTGCCGTCAACTTGAAGAGCGCTGGCCGACCTTGCGCGCCACGACCGGCAACAAGGCGATGCCCGGCTTCACCGCGCCGAAGCTTTTGTGGATCGCGGCGAACGAGCCCGAGATCTTTGCGGCGACAAAACTCGTGCTGCTGCCGAAGGCCTATCTGCGCCTGGTGCTGACGGGCGAGGCGATCGAGGACGTTTCTGACGCCTCGGGATCGCTGTGGCTCGACGTCGCGCGGCGCGCCTGGTCGGATGAGGGCCTTGCCGCAACGGGCCTGTCACGCGCGCACATGCCGCGGCTGGTCGAAGGCTGTGCGCCATCGGTGCGCCTGACGCGCGAGCTCAGCGAACGCTGGGGCATGGTGAAACGGCCGATGATCGCAGGGGGTGCCGGCGACAACCCGGCCGGTGCGGTCGGCATCGGCGCGATCCGTCCGGGAACCGCGTTCATCTCGCTGGGCACATCCGGCGCGCTGTTGACGCCGACCGACAGGATTGCCGCGAACCCGGATCGCGTGGTGCATACCTTCGCGCATGCGATCCCCGCGATGTGGATTCAGGCCGGCGCGATCCTGTCGGCCGCGTCCTGCCTTGCCTGGATGGCGCGGCTACTCGGCGCCCCGGAGGCCGAGCTGCTGGCGCCGCTCGGTGCATGCCCGCAGGCACCGTCGCCGATAAGTTTCCTGCCTTACCTTGCCGGTGAGCGGACGCCGCATGACGACCCCAATGTGCGCGGCATGCTCGATGGTCTGAGCCACGGCACCGATCGCGCTGATATCGTGCAGGCGGTTCTTGAAGGCGTCGCGTTTGCGCTGGCCGATTGCCGCGATGCGCTCGCGGCTGCCGGCCTCGTAGTTTCGGAGGCCGATGTGATTGGCGGCGGCTCGCGGTCCGCTTTCTGGCTCGCCGTGCTGGCGAACGTGCTGAATATTCCGATCCACCGCTTTGCAGCAGGCGAGACCGGCGCCGCGTTCGGTGCGGCGAGATTGGGGCGCCTTGCTGTCACCGGCGAGGCGATCGCAGCCGTCTGCACGTCGCCGCGGCGCGTCGAGACTTTTGAACCCGAGCGGGCGCTCGCCGATGCCTACGCCGAACGTCTGCCCGCATGGCGCGAGCTGTACCGGCCGCACCATTAGCGTCGTGCGTTCCGCATGTGCACCTCTTCGATATTGTCGGTTCGGTATTGCCCTGCGCCGCCGCCTTTTGTTTAATGGTCGAACCGCGCTAACAACGAAAGAGACGCGGGTGGGAAACGCATTGTGCGCCGGGAGGCACGATGAACGATCCGATCCTCGAGATGCGCGGGGTCTCCAAATCCTTCTTCGGTATCAAGGCGCTGCGCGCCGTTGACCTTACCGTCTATGCGGGCGAGGTCCACGCCCTGATGGGCGAGAACGGTGCCGGAAAATCAACCCTGATGAAAATTTTATCGGGTGCCTACCGGCCCGATCCCGGCGGCGAGATCCGCATCGAGGGCAAGCCGGTACGGATCGAAGGCCCGCTCGGCGGCCGCGCTGCCGGCATCTCGATCATCTATCAGGAACTGTCCTTGGCCCCCAACTTGACCGTCGCGGAGAATATTTATCTCGGCCGCGAGGTCTCACGTTCTGGATTGCTCGCGCGCAGCGACATGCGCGTCGGTGTCGGCCCGATCCTGGAGCGGCTGGGCGCCGACTTCACCCCGTCGACGCTGGTGGCACATCTTTCCATGGGCCAGCGCCAGCTGGTCGAGATCGCGCGTGCGCTGCACGCGCGTTCCAAAATCCTGATCATGGATGAGCCGACGACCGCGCTGTCGGCCGGCGAGAGCGAGCGGCTGTTCGCGCTGGTCCGGCAACTGCGCGCCGAAGGGCTTGCCATCATCTATATCTCGCATCGTATGGACGAGGTCTATGCGCTCGGCGATCGCGTCACGGTGCTCCGTGACGGACGTCTGGTCGGCTCGCTCGACAAGTCTGACATCCGCGCCGACAGCATCGTCCGCATGATGGTCGGGCGCGACGTCTCGTCTTTCTACAAGAAGGACCACGATCCCGAGGCTGGAAAGGGGCATCCGGTACTCACCGCGACCGATATGTCCGACGGGCAGCGCGTCAAGGGCTGTTCGCTGACCGTGCATGCGGGCGAGGTCGTGGGACTGGCCGGCCTGATCGGCGCAGGCCGCACCGAACTTGCACATCTGATCATCGGCGCCGCGCCGAAGATTTCCGGCCGTGTCGAACTCGAAGGCCAGCCAATCGACATCCGCACACCCGGCGAGGCGCTCGAGGCCGGCATCGCCTACCTCACCGAGGACCGCAAGGCGCTCGGCCTGTTCCTGGACATGTCGTGCCAGGATAACATTAACCTTGCCGTGCTTGGGCGCGATGCGAAGCTCGGCTGGTTCCTCGATCGCGACAAGGCGCGTGAGCGCGCCGACAGGGCTTTCGCGGGCTTAAGCATCCGCGCCGCCAACGCCGGCGTCCCCGCGGGCGGACTGTCCGGCGGAAATCAGCAGAAGGTGCTGCTCTCGCGGCTGCTTGCAATCGGCCCCAAAGTCCTGATCCTCGATGAGCCGACGCGCGGCGTCGACGTCGGGGCCAAGTCCGAAATCTATTCGATCATCGACAATCTCGCCAAGGCTGGCACGGCGATCCTCATCATCTCGTCCGATCTGCCCGAGATTATCGGCATCTGCGACCGCGTCATCGTGATGCGACTGGGGCACGTCGAAGGCGAGATCAGGCGAACCGCGACACAGCCGCTGACCGAGGAGGATATCATGGCACTTGCGACGGGGATGGAGCACCTCGATGCCTGATCAGGGATCTTCACCAACAAAGGCGGCCACGGCAAACGGACTTGCCGCTGCCCAGGAGACGAAACGCCAGCGGGTCAGGCTCCTGATCCAGGCGGCCGGCATGCTGCCGGTGCTGCTGCTGCTGTGCGCCGGCTTTCATTACCTGTCGGACGGCCGTTTCTTCACTGGCCAAAATCTCGGCATCGTGCTGCAGCAGGCCGCGGTCAACACCGTGCTGGCGGCGGGCATGACCTTCGTCATCCTCACCGGCGGCATCGACCTGTCGGTCGGCTCGATCCTGGCGGCCTCCGCGATGGCCGGGCTGACCCTGTCAAAACTGCCCGAGCTCGGGGCGCTGTGGCTGCCGGCCGCCGTTCTCACCGGGCTCGGCTTCGGCGTCGTCAATGGCGCGCTGATCGCGCTGCTGCGACTGCCACCCTTCATCGTTACGCTCGGCTCGCTCACCGCCGTGCGCGGTCTGGCGCGCCTGCTCGGCGCCGACACCACCGTGTTCAACCCTTCCATTCCCTATGCCTTCATCGGCAACGGCTCGCTTACTCTCATTCCCGGCGTGATCTCGATTCCCTGGCTATCGGTGATTGCGCTGCTCGTGATCCTCGTTTCCTGGCTGGTGTTGCGCCGAACCGTGCTCGGCGTGCATATCTACGCGGTCGGCGGCAATGAAAGCGCGGCGCGGCTTGCCGGCATCAAGGTCTGGGCGGTGCTGATCTTCGTCTACGGGGTATCGGGACTGTTTGCCGGCCTTGGCGGTGCGATGCAGGCGGCGCGGCTCTATGCAGCCAACGGCTTGCAGCTCGGACAAAGCTACGAGCTCGATGCGATCACGGCCGTGATCCTCGGCGGCACCTCCTTCGTCGGCGGCATCGGCTCGATCTGGGGAACGCTGGTCGGCGCGCTGATCATCGCCGTGCTGTCGAACGGCCTGATCCTGGTCGGCGTATCCGACATCTGGCAATACGTCATCAAGGGACTGGTGATCATCGGCGCCGTCGCGCTCGATCGTTACCGCCTTCAAGGCTCGGCGCGCACCTGACGATCGGTGCGCGAAGGCACGGCCACTCGCGCTGTGGAACTCCGTTGCGGCAACTGGTCAGCCGCGCGGGACATCAAATCAGACCAGGGAGGAAGCCAATGTTGAAGACGATCTCGCTTACCAGCGCCGCCGTGGCGCTTGCCCTGAGCTCCACGCCGCTGCAGGCGAAGGAGCTCAAATCCATCGGCGTCTCGCTCGGTTCACTCGGCAACCCGTTTTTCGTCGCGCTGTCGAAGGGCGCCGAGTTCGAAGCCAAGAAAACCAATCCCAACGTCAAGGTCACGACCGTCGGCTTCGAATACGATCTCGGCAAGCAGGTGACCCAGATCGACAACTTCATCGCCGCCGGCGTCGATCTGATCCTGTTGAACCCCGGCGATCCCAAGGCGATCGGCCCGGCAATCAAGAAAGCGCAGGCCGCCGGCATCATCGTCGTCGCGGTCGATACCGCGGCAGAAGGCGCCGACGCCACGGTGACCACGAACAACGTCCAGGCCGGCGAGATCTCCTGCCAGTACATCGTCGACAAGCTCGGCGGCAAAGGCGACGTGATCATCGAGAACGGGCCGCAGGTCTCCGCGGTGATCGACCGCGTCAACGGTTGCAAGACCGTGTTCGGCAAGAACCCCGGCATCAAGGTTCTGTCCAGCGACCAGGACGGCAAGGGCTCGCGCGAAGGTGGCCTCACAGTGGCGCAAGGCTACCTGACCCGCTTCCCGAAGATCGATGCCATCTTCGCGATCAACGATCCGCAGGCGATCGGCACTGATCTGGCCGCGCGCCAGCAGAGCCGCTCCGGCATCATCATCACCGCCGTCGACGGCGCCCCCGACATCGAGGCCGCGCTGAAAGATCCGCAGTCGCCGCAGATCCAGGCTTCGGCCTCGCAGGATCCGTTCTTCATGGCACGCCGTGCCGTGCAGGTCGGCGTCGGCATCCTGGGCGGGCAGAAGCCCGCCTCGACCGTCGAACTGCTGCCGTCGAAGCTCGTGACGCGCGACAACGTCGCCGACTACAAGGGCTGGACCTCGGATCGCACGCAGTAAGCGGCATCGCCTTTGCCGGCGCCGCCCCTTGCGGGCGGCGCTGGAACGCTGCAAGACGGGAGGCGTTTGTGATCGGCGGCATGTGCCGTTCGACAGAACCCCCATGAGTGCGTCGCCTATGCAGCAATCCGATTCATCGACCTCGTTCGCATCCCGCCTCGTTGGACGATATGCACTTATAACCGGCGCGTCCCAAGGGATCGGGCGTGCGATCGCCGTTCGCTTCGCGCAGGAAGGGGCGACCGTTGCCATCAACTATCTGGAACACCGTACGGATGCGGAGAACACGCTTGCGCTTGCACAGGCGGCCTCGCGCGAGCGCGGCCATGGCGACCGGGATCATGTCGTCATTCAGGCCAATGTCGCTGTCGAGGCGGACATCACGCGGATGTTTGAAACGGTGCTGTCGCGCTGGCGGCGGCTCGATTGCCTCGTCAACAATGCCGGCTTCCAGAAGGAATCGCCGAGCGAGGCGCTCGACATCGAGGCCTATCGGCGCATCATCGACGTCAATCTCAACGGCGCCGTGCTCTGCGCGCAGAAGGCGCTGGCGCATTTCGTGAGCCGGGGAGGCGGCGGTACCATCGTCAACTGCTCGAGCGTGCATCAGATCGTTCCAAAGCCCGGCTATCTCGCCTATTCGATCAGCAAGGGCGGCATGGCGAATCTGACCCGCACGCTCGCGCTCGAATTTGCCGGCCGCGGCATTCGCGTCAACGCCGTCGGGCCGGGCGCGATCGACACGCCGATCAACGCAGCCTGGACCGGGGATACGAAAAAGCGCGCGGACGTCGAGAGTCACATCCCGCTCGGCCGGGTTGGAACGGCCGACGAGATCGCCGCGGTGTTCGCCTTCCTCGCCTCGGACGAGTCGAGCTACATCACCGGTCAGACCATCTACGCCTGCGGGGGTATTACGCTGTTTGGGGAATTCCGCGAGAACTGGGCGAGCTAGAACTCCCGACGTCTGCTACACTCCGCGTCAACCCGAAGGGCGCGCCAGCGCGTGACACAAGCGGCAATCGGGGAGGGGGATCATGTCGACGGCCACGGGCTCTAACGAGCAAGGTAGCGGCTACTTTCCACGCTGGAAGCTGAAGACCTCGGGCGTGATCCTGCCCGAGGAACGGCTGCCCTGGGGCCAGACGATCATCGCCAGCCTCCAGCACGGCGTCGCGATGTCGGGAGCCACGATCATCGCGCCGTTGCTGATGGGGTTCGACCCAAATCTCGCACTGTTCTTTTCCGGCGTCGGCACGCTGATCTTCTTCGTGGTCGTAGCCGGACGTGTGCCGAGCTATCTCGGCTCCAGCTTCGCCTTCATCGCCGTCGTCATCGCTGCGACCGGCTATTCCGGGCAGGGACCGAATCCCAATATCGACGTTGCGCTCGGCGGCATCGTCGGCGCTGGCGCGCTCTATGGCATCATCGCGCTGATCGTGATGTGGGCCGGCGTCGGCTGGGTCGAGCGTCTGATGCCGCCGGTCGTCACTGGTGCGGTGGTCGCCGCGATTGGTCTCAATCTCGCGCCTGTGGCTGTGAAGGCCGTGAGCGCAGGCGCGTTCGACACCTGGGTCGGACTTTTGACCGTCCTGATCATCGGCCTGACCGCGGTCGCAGCCCCGGGATTGTGGCG
Source organism: Bradyrhizobium sp. UFLA05-89 (assembly GCF_059803475.1). Taxonomy (NCBI): domain Bacteria; kingdom Pseudomonadati; phylum Pseudomonadota; class Alphaproteobacteria; order Hyphomicrobiales; family Nitrobacteraceae; genus Bradyrhizobium; species Bradyrhizobium sp. UFLA05-89. Next base: position 10,558 of record NZ_JBANBA010000039.1, read on the forward strand.
GCGGCTGCCGATCATCGTTGGTGCCGTTGGCGGCTATCTCCTTTATCTCTTGCTTGCCAATGGCCTGGGTCTCGGCAAACCGGTCGACTTCACTCAACTCGCCGCTGCGCCCTGGATAGGCCTGCCCAAATTCACGACGCCGACCTTCCATGCCGACGCGATCTTCCTGATCGCGCCCGTCGCGATCATCCTGGTTGCCGAGAATCTCGGCCACATCAAAGCCATTGGCGTGATGACCGGCCGAAGCCTGGATGGCTATCTCGGCCGCGCGTTCCTCGGCGACAGCCTTGCCACGATCGTCTCCGCCTGCGGCGGGGGCACCGGCGTCACCACCTATGCCGAAAACATCGGCGTCATGGCGGCGACGAAGGTCTATTCGACGATGCTTTTCGCGGTGACCTCGATAGTATCGATCCTGCTCGGCTTCTCGCCGAAATTCGGCGCGCTGATTCTGTCGATCCCGGGTCCCGTGATCGGCGGCCTGTCGATCGTCCTGTTCGGTCTGATCGCGGCGATGGCCGGGCGAATCTGGGTCGAGAACAAGGTCGACTTCTCCAATCCGCGCAACCTGATCACGGTCGCCGTTGCGCTCACTGCCGGTGCCGGCGATCTCACGCTGAAGTTTGGCGCATTCACGATGGGCGGCATCGGCACTGCGACCTTCGGCGCGATCATCCTCTACCAGATTTTGGCCACAAAGGACGCGGGCAACTGATCAGCGGAAGCCGTGATGTGCGGATTTCATCAGGCCACAGGTAGCTCGAGCGCGATGACGCCGTCGCCGCTATCCGTGGATCTGATGCTGTCGCGCGCCACCGATTCGATGGCGGGCCACCGCTCGCGGAACAGCGCTGATGCGTCGTGGAAGTTCGGGGCGTCGACCCTGACACAGCAGGCCCGCCGCTTGCCGCCATCCGCTATCTGAAATGAGAAGGTGAAGCCGACCCGCTCCGCATCGCCGTCGATCGCCCGCAGTTTTTGCATCAGTGTCCCCTGATGTTGCATTCACCGGCGTACCTTGCGTTTTCGATTTGGAAATTCCTGCGGCGCGATTGTGGCGCCGATCAAATAGGTTTGCAGTGTTGCAAACATCTGACACTTGTCGTGAGGTGGCGCTTCAAGGCCTTGTTCCCAATGACTACGATTAAGCCAACAGGCTGAGCGCGTGAGCTGAAGACGGACATGGAAGCGAGACGCCATATCATCGCAAGCGTGGCGCTTGCCGTTGCAATCGCCTTGAGTGGGGTCGTGAATGTCGGCTCATCGGCGCACGCGCAGCCAGCCGCGCTTACCGCGAAGCAGTCAGGAGCGCTCGAGGCCTACAATCGGGCGTTGAGTGACTTCAAGGCGATCCTCAGCCAGCGACGCCGCCAGATCGACGCGCACGAGCCGCTTCCGAACCTGCCGGGACAAGCCCTTTACCTGGCGCGCGTCGACGTCATGAGCACTTACAAGGATCTCACCGATGTACTTCCGTCGCGGATCGGACGGCCCAACAAATACGAGGTTCCAGCGGCGTATTTCGACGCTGATATCGAACCGCTGATCGACGAGTACAGAAATCTTTTCGACGTCATGGAGGCGCCGCCCGCGAATGCGCAGGCCTCACCGACGCCATTCAAGGACGTCGTCGATCTCGGTACTGCGATCGCGCGCGCGAAAGGATTGGATACGAAGGGGGCGGACGCGGCCGGCCGTATCAGCCTGGGGCTGTTCTTCGCCGAGACCAACGGCAAGCAGAATGTCGGCAATGGGCGCTCCAACACCTATATCGGCAGCTTTCAGACCGGCCCGTCCGAAGACCGCAATGGCCGGAAGCGATGGCAAGCGATCAGGCCGTCCATCGCCTCACTTGATCCGAAACTGATCGCGCGCGACGACAAGGAGGAGGCGCGCGTCAGCCTCGACCATCGGCTCAACCACTGGACCGCGGTGCGTGACGGCCTCATGAACGCCCACGCGGATCTCTTCGCGGCGATCCCCGATATCGCCAAGACGCTGCCGGACCCGATCGACCAGATGAAATTCTTCGAACTCATCCAGATCATCCCGACGGCGACGCGAGCCGCGCTGAAGTCGGGCAACTTACTTCGGAGCCGAGTCTCTGACCCGACGGTCATGAAATACTTACGCAACAACAGCATCTTTGCCTATGGACGCGCAGACAGGGCAAGAACGTCAGCGAGCTTCCGTGAAATCCTCGATGCGATGTGGCTGTTCAATCAGAAGTTCGCGCGGGCGCAGGCGGAGTTCGAACGCGTGCGGGCGCGGTGAGGGCATCCACCGCATCTTCTCCGCCAGCTCGCTCCATTCGCCTGCGGAGCCGGCGAGGGCAAGGTCAGGCTCCAATCAGGTCAGTTATCCTGACCATCTTTTGGCGTTGCAGTTTCAGCCATTTCTCGTCTAGAAACGCCTCAACGGGCCTCCCGGCAATGAACCGTCAACGGTTTTGGCCGAGGATTTGTGGCTCAAAGGGTCTGGCAATGCTGATTCGCGGCCAAAAAAATGGGATCTCGGGGGAGGCGGCTCTGGCCGTCGGCACCGCCGCGTCCCGGTCCGCGATCCTGCCCACCCTCCTTCTTGGCGAGCTCCTTCTTACCTGCCCCTGAGGGCCGGCTGGGCGAAACGCGCCTGGGCACTCAGGGGTTGTACGAGATCACCGGACACCTCAAGCGCTCGAGCCAATCGAAGGGCGCACCACCTTAAAGGAAATTTCGAAATGGCCCCCGTGAACAAGTCCGAGAAGGACCGCGTCATTATTTTCGACACCACGCTGCGCGACGGCGAGCAGTGCCCCGGCGCGACCATGACGTTCGAGGAGAAGCTCGAAGTTGCGGAGCTGCTCGACGATATGGGCGTCGACGTGATCGAAGCCGGCTTCCCCATCACCTCCGAAGGCGACTTCCAGGCGGTCAGCGAGATCGCCCGCCGCTCCAAGAATGCCGTCATCGCCGGGTTGTCGCGCGCGCATCCGGCCGACATCGATCGTTGCGCCGAAGCAGTGAAATTTGCAAAGCGCGGCCGCGTCCACACCGTGATCGCGACCTCGCCGCTGCATATGCGGGTGAAGTTGAATAAGACGCCGGAGCAGGTGATCGAGACGTCGGTCGCCATGGTCGCACGCGCCCGCAATCTGATCGACGACGTCGAATGGTCGGCTGAGGACGGCACCCGCAGCGAGATGGACTTTCTCTGCCGCATCGTCGAGGCCGTCATCAAGGCCGGCGCCACCACGGTGAACATCCCCGACACCGTTGGCTACACCACGCCCGATGAGTACACCCACTTCATGAAGACGCTCATCGAGCGCGTGCCGAACTCGGACAAGGCGGTGTTCTCAGTGCACTGCCACAACGACCTCGGCATGGCCGTTGCGAATTCGCTGGCCGGCGTCGTCGGCGGCGCGCGTCAGGTCGAGTGCACCATCAACGGCATCGGCGAGCGCGCTGGCAACGCCGCACTCGAGGAGATCGTGATGGCGATCAACGTGCGCAACGACAAATTCCCGTACTGGAACAAGATCGACACCACGCAGCTCACCCGCGCCTCGAAGGTGGTGTCTGCGGCGACCTCGTTCCCGGTGCAGTACAACAAGGCGATCGTCGGCCGGAACGCGTTCGCGCATGAGAGCGGCATCCATCAGGACGGCGTGCTGAAGGATGCCTCGACCTACGAAATCATGCGGCCGGAGATGGTCGGCCTGAAGCAGTCCTCGCTGGTTCTCGGCAAGCATTCCGGCCGCCACGCCTTCGTGCACAAGCTGGAGGAGATGGGCTACAAGCTCGGCCCGAACCAGCTGGAAGATGCATTTGCGCGGATGAAGGCGCTGGCCGACCGCAAGAAGGACATCTACGACGAGGACATCGAGGCGCTGGTCGACGAGGAAATGGCGGCCTCCCACGACCGCATCAAGCTGACCTCGCTGACCGTGATCGCGGGCACCCATGGTCCGCAGCGCGCGACCATGAAGCTCGATGTCGACGGCCAGACCAGGATCGAGGAAGCCGAGGGCAACGGTCCGGTCGATGCCGTCTTCAACTGCATCAAGGCGCTGGTGCCGCACGAGGCCAAGCTCGAATTGTACCAGGTTCACGCAGTCACCGAAGGCACCGACGCGCAGGCCGAAGTATCGGTCCGTCTGTCCCATGACGGCCGATCAATGACGGCACGCGCGGCGGATCCGGACACGCTGGTGGCCTCCGCCAAGGCCTATCTCGGCGCGCTCAATAAGATCGTCATGAAGCGCCAGCGCGATACGGTGCAGACGGCAGCGGCGAGCTGACGAACGTTGGCTTGTCATTCCGGGGCGTGCGAAGCACGAACCCGGAATCCCGAGATTCCGGGTTCGGCTCTTCGAACTGCCCCGGAATGACGCCGAATACCTGCCCTGCTAACGGCCAATAGCACCGGTGTGCGCCGGCCTGTATTGATGCAGCCAGCACAAGGATGGGCCGCCCGCGCACCGGGCGGCCCAAACAATAACAAGGGAGACATCATGCGCACCTTCGCGATCGCGGCATCCGTCGCGGCTTTGGTTCTGGGGCTTGCCGGTTCGGCAGCCGCCGACCCGATCGTCATCAAGTTCAGCCACGTCGTCGCGACCGATACGCCGAAGGGCAAGGCGGCCGAGAAGTTCAAGGAGCTTGCCGAGAAATATACCGGCGGCAAGGTGAAGGTCGAGGTCTATCCGAACTCGACGCTCTACAAGGACAAGGAAGAGCTCGAGGCGCTCCAGCTCGGCAGCGTGCAGATGCTGGCGCCGTCGAACTCCAAGTTCGGCCCGCTCGGCATCCGCGAGTTCGAGGTGTTCGATCTGCCCTACATCCTCCCTGACCTGAAGACGCTGCGGAAAGTGACGGAGGGTCCGCTCGGCGCAAAACTGCTCAAGCTGCTGGACGCCAAGGGCATCACCGGCCTTGCCTATTGGGATAACGGCTTCAAGCAGATGAGTGCCAACAAGAAGCTGATCACGCCGGCCGACTATCAGGGCGTGAAATTTCGTATCCAGTCCTCGCGCGTGCTCCAGGCTCAGTTCAAGGCGCTGGGATCGCTGCCGCAGGTGATGGCGTTCTCCGAGGTCTATCAAGCACTCCAGACCGGCGTCGTCGACGGGCAGGAGAATACCTGGTCCAACATCTACACCCAGAAAATGCACGAGGTGCAGAAGTTCATCACCCAGACCAATCACGGCTACATCGGCTACGTCGTGATCGTGAACAAGAAGTTCTGGGACGACCTGCCAACCGATGTCCGCGACCAGCTTGCCAAGGCGATGAAGGAAGCGACCGATTTCAACAACGCGCAGTCGCAGAAGGAGAATGACGATGCGCTCGCCGAGATCAAGAAGAGCGGCAAGAACGAGATCATTGCGCTGACGCCGGAACAGGACGAGGCGATGCGCAAGGCGATGGAGCCGGTCTACAAGGATGCCGCGAGCCGCGTCGGCCAGCCGCTCATCGACGAATTCCAGAAGGAAGCGAAGAGCGCGACGAACTGAGATAGCCTGCGATTATAGAAGGGCTTCCGCGTGCGCCGCGGAAGCCCTTCATTCGTTTGGCGACCATTGTTGCGAATGATTTCAAACTGCGACAATGGAAGCGGTGTTTGCAATGCGGTGTTTGGATATGTCTTGATTACATCTTGGTAAGACTGGCCTCTCTATCGAAGTTGTAAGTTGAACACGGTGCAAATGGCGCCCATCTTCAGGGAACCTTGGAAGAGGAGGTTCGTATGAGGAAGTTCGCCATCGCCGCTATCGCGGTGCTCAGCATCGCCGGCTCCGGCGCTGTCTACGCGCAATATCATCGCTTCTCCGACCACATGCGTCACATGCGCATGAATCCGGAAGATCGTGCCGCCTTGGTCGATGCGCGCATCGCGGCGGTGCATGCCGGCTTGAAGCTGAATGCCGACCAGGAGAAGCTGTGGCCGCCTGTCGAGGCCGCCGTGCGCGACTTCGCCAAGCTACGCATCGATCGCGCCAATGCGCGAATGAACGCTGGCCCGGGCGATGCCGACAGGACGGATGATCCGGTCGCCCGCCTGCGCCAGCGCGCTGACGACATGGGCGCGACGTCCGCGGCGCTGAAGAAGATCGCCGATGCCGCCGATCCCCTCTACAAGACCCTGGATGAGGGTCAGAAGCGGCGTCTGGCCGTCCTGACCCGCCACCAGGGCCCGTTCGGCGGCGAAGGCGGCTGGCACCACCGCTTCATGGAGCGCGGCATGGATCGCATGATGGACCGCGGCATGGACCGCTTCCACGGCGGCGACCGGGATGGCGGGCCGGATCGGGACGGCGGACGCCTGTAAGAGGACCGGGATTCCCCGGATAAATGCGCACGAAGCCGCTGGAATCCGGCGGCTTTTTGCTTTTCCCGGAAATCGGACGAAGCCTTGGAAAACCTCGTCCACATCGCTTGCCTTCCCAGGATCGCTTTGCTAAACGACCGGCCTCGCAAGGCGTTAGCCGCCTTTCGGGCGCATAGCTCAGTTGGTAGAGCAGCTGACTCTTAATCAGCGGGTCCCAGGTTCGAGCCCTGGTGCGCCCACCAAACAAAAACCCCTCTTTTTCAGTAAATTACGAGAGTGGTCGCCGAGAACAAAACGGGTCTCGTGCGACGGTTTTTGTAGTCGGACGTCGCGGGCCGGATTGCGGTGCGACTTATCCTTCCTTGTTTCTGTATCTTCATCCCATTTGATACAGCGCGCGGATCCAATGGCACAGGTCGATTACGTGCTCGTCGTAGAATAGGATGCTAGGGCGAGCAAAACGGACAATCCCCGGAGGTACGTCTTGCTGCAGAACCAGAATTGGGTCGTCCGTTAAGAAGACGGATTGACCTGCGCAGGACTTGTGAGCGTTCGCGATAGCAATCCCAGGAACAGGCCCACCCAGGAACAGGCCCAAAAGTTCTCAGCGAGGCGAGAAGGCGGAAGTTGTGGCCGACGGCTGAGAGGAGGCGTTGGCGGCGTCACCAGTGCGGCCTTTGAGGTAGCGGCGGCCGAGATGACCTTCGGCCTTCATGCGTCGGATGACGGGTGGCAACTCGCCTCTCGGTGGCGCGTGATGATTGCCACGAGACTCATTACTGATCTGATCTATCAGGCGCCGCGAAGGTGTACACAGTTCTGCCGCCCATCTCCGGATTCTCGTCAAGCTCGCTGGTTTCGTGCAAAGAGATGCGCGGCAAACGGTTCTTGATCCGGCGGCGTATTTCGGTCTCTGGGTAAGTCAATCTCTGAAAGAAACTCAACGTCTTGCCACTCTTGTCCGCGAGATCGTGGCAGGCCTTGACCCACTCACCTTTGACCCGCCTCCGCTCGAGCTTGATCGCTAGGTCAAGATCACCGAGGTCGTCAGTGTCGGTGAGATAGGAGCCGAATACACGAACTTCAGTGACGTAGTGGAGCAGCTCAGGGTCATTGTTGATCTTAGCGATGCGCTCAAGCGTCTTCTGAAGTAGGGCCTCGGCAGTGGAGCGGGTCATCCGGGGAGCAAGAGTTTTCATCCCGGTCGCGTGGCCCTTGTCCGTAATGCGATAGACGATGCGGCCGTCGCTTTTCCGATCGTCTTCGCGAATCAGATCGCGAGCCAGAAGTGCTTCAATCAAATTGCGCGTCTGAGCCGGGAGATCTGGCGCATTGGGCAAACGCACTCCGAAAATCTTTTCGCGATCCCGTGCCATGGTCCAATTGCGTAGAGCCTGGCCGCGATTTTGACGATCGATCTTGCCTTCCTCAATCAACGTGTCGATGGTCGAGCGCCACCATGCCTTCAATATGTGCTCATCGACTAAATCGGAATGAAAGCCATCGGAGTTAGTGGCATCGGCCAGGAGGTCGCGCACTAGCTTGGCAGGTTGGCCTCCAACCGTGGCATCTCGGTCAATTTTCATGCGCTGCCTTCATGCTGCCGCATTGAACTTATTCAGCTGGTGCTGCGATTCTCGCACTGCGTCACGCTCGTGCGTGAGGTGCGCATCCTCAAGCGCGACCCAGCTCGACCCTAGGGATTCCGCAAAATGGTTCACCCAAGTCCATTGAAAACGATAACCTCGGGTAGAACCGTTTGCAGGCGCCAAAAGGCCAATTGCGGGCCGCATTGCGATTTACAATTCTGCTGTAAGCAATTGATTTGTATCGGCCTGCTAATGCCAAGCTTTACATTTAAGTCATTGAAATATCTATCTAAATGACTGACTCTTAATCAGCGGGTCCCAGGTTCGAGCCCTGGTGCGCCCACCAAGCTTTTCAATAGCTTAGGTAGCTTGCGAGGCGGCCATTCCGACAAGTGGTCAGCGGCTATCGAGCTGATCTTTCAGTCTCGATCCTATTCAAAGCCGAGGGTGGTCTTTGCGCCTTTCTTCTGGGCAAGATGCATGCGTCGGTGACCTGAGTACAGAAAGAAAATCCGCACATCGTAGAATAGGATATTGAGGCGAACTATTGGGCCAGGTGCCGGAGAGCTCGCCGCAGGACACAAATCCGTCCGGTCATGGATTGGAGCAGACTTCAAGACTTACAACCGGAAGACGGCGTGTGCCCAACGTGTGCACGGATCAAGAAAAATCCATCGAGGGCGAGCTTCGGCCGTCGTTGCGTGCGCTCCGAACCTAACGGCGGGTGGCTAGTTGGCTGAAATTCAGCACCACAATCTGAATCGTGTGTTTGACTCCCACTCTCTCCGCCATTTGTGCGATTTGGCACGCCAAACTACGATTTTGCGCGCTTAAATTCGTCGATTGGGCCGAATGCACGCCAAGGCTGGCAGCGATAGAATCCTCATGGGACCTGGAAACAGTTTGCCTGTCGCTTGAGCCCTTCTCCGTCCGATGCTTCAGAGCTTCAGCTCAAGGCGTGACCGGCCAATCCGTAGACCCACGGCTCGTTTTCCTTTCGGTTCAGGAATCGCCGTCCCTTGGACATGGTCGTGACTGTGTCGTTCATCCCGAGGCGGCTCTGTTGAAGAAAGTCGGCAAACAGACCCGTCTGCTCCCGCGTATCCACGCGGGCGAACCTTCCGGCGAGATCCTTGAGATGCATGGCCGTGAGATGGATCGCGTCACAATCATTGCTGGCGACGATGGGCCCGATCACGTGGCCGCGCCCGAATTCGCGCTTCATGGAGTACCCGACGGTCGCTCCGCCGCGGCGCAAGACGCAGATTGACGCGCTTTCGGAAAGCAATGCAAGCAGTCTCTGGCGGTTGGTTCCGAACGCGCGTTCATCCAGTGCTGCGATCTCTTTGAAATTCTCGGCAGACGGCGAGCTCAATTCGCCGTCGAGAGTCGGCACCGGTGGCGGTGGTGACACGACCTCTCCTTGCCACTGAAACACGGTGGCTTCCTTCGTGAAGCCCAGGGAAAGATAGAGGTGGTACGCCGCGTCGGTCGAATTGAGAGTCAAATTCCGGTCGTCACACCGCTCGAACACCTGCTCCATGAGCCAGCGGCCGGTGCCCTGAGCCTGGGTTCGGGGCGATGTGATCACCAAGCCAATGGTCGCGAAATCGCGGCCATGTGGAAACCACATCGCGCTGCCGAAGACCCGTCCGATGCCATCAACGGCTACGATCCCATGACCTGCGCGGCGCAAGAAATCCCAATCCTTGGGCCGATGGGGCCAGCCAACCCCGGTCGAGAGGGCGTGGAGCAGCGTCACATCAACGTCGTTGATGTCTTTCGCAGCCAGTTCGAAGGACTTCACGCGTACCGTTCGTCCCATCTCGACCCGTCCGTTCCTTCGCGGGATGCCAGTCTCTCGCGCATCGCGCCTTTTCTCTCCCGCCACAATAGGGCAGCGGGAGTATTTCGCCGCACTATCGCACGGAAACTCGGCAGGTTTCCCCTGTTTGGGCCTTCTTTTCGAAATCTTCGGCTTGTCTCGCCGCGCAATTCGGCAGGGAAAGCTCCGGCTCGCAGCTACCCTCGCGATATCAGGCAAACTGCGCAGGCAGAGTGAGTCGCTGTGGATGCTCAAGGACGTGTTGCGAGGCTAGTCGCTTTTCCCGGCGTCGTCGACACGCCAGGCAAGGCAGAGGCGTGTAGCGATGGCATTTTTGTTTAATTCCGATGCTGCGAGGGCGGCAGTCTTCCGCGAGGTCTTTGCGCGCGAGCTCCCCGATCTGGAATTCCATCATTGCAGCGAGAGTTTCGACCCGGGAAAGGTGCGGTACCTGCTGACCTGGAACGTGCCCGACGATCTCTCGCGTTTTTGTAATCTGGAAGTGCTCTTTTCCATCGGCGCCGGTGTCGATCAGTTCAGGCCGGAGGCCATACCCGGCCACGTGAAGGTCGTGCGCATGGTGGAGGATGGCATCGTTCGCATGATGCAGGAATACGTCGTCCTCGGCGTGCTGACGCTGCATCGCGAGATGCTCGCGTATCGGGAGCAGCAGAGACGGGGCGTTTGGCAGGCGCTAGCATCGTCCCAGGCGACTGATCGGCGTGTTGGCTTTCTGGGGCTTGGCATGCTGGCGCAAGCTGTAATCGACCGCTTGAGGCCTTTTCAATTTCCGCTTGCCGCATGGAGCCGCAGCAAAAAGGCGTTCGAAGGGGTTACCTGCTTTCATGGCGACGATCAGCTTGGCTACTTCCTGCGAGGAACGGATATCCTGGTCTGTCTTCTGCCGCTGACGGAGCAAACAAGCGGCATCCTGAACGCAAGGCTCTTCTCGCTTCTGCCGGCGGGAGCGAAGCTGCTGCACGTCGGCCGTGGTCCGCAGCTTGACCAGAGCGCACTCATCGAGGCGCTCGACAGCGGGCGTCTGACAGCAGCCATGCTTGACGTGACCTATCCCGAGCCGCTGCCGGAAAGCCATCCGCTCTGGTCCCATCCGAAGGTGATCGTCACGCCGCATATCGCGTCCGTGACTCAACCGCATACGGCAGCACAATCCGTCATAGAAAACATTCGGCGCCACCGCGCCGGACGAAACCCGATCGGCCTCGTCGATCGAACACTCGGCTACTAGCAGGAAAATGCCATGTCACTTCTGGTCACCATCGACACCAATCCGGACTTCGCACCGAAGAACGCCTTACCTGCGCCGGAACGGCTCATCTCTGGCGATCCATCCTTCAAGACTTGGGCCCAGGACGCCTCGAAAGGCGAGAAGGTGCTGACCGGCGTCTGGGAAGCAACACCGGGCGAGACCCATTCCATCAAGGGCACCACCTTCGAGTTCTGCCACATCCTCTCGGGCCTCATCGAAATCGAGGAGAAGGGTGGCGAGACGAAGACCTACCGTGCCGGCGACAGTTTTGTGATGAAGCCCGGCTTCGTCGGGGTCTGGCGCACGATCGAGACCGTGCGGAAAATCTACGTCTGCCATTATGACTGAGACGACGCTGAGGGCAGCACGATCAAGCGGCCCCTCAGAATATTCGACCTCCGCGGCCGCGCCTGACCAGATTCAACGCGGCCAGACGCTTCATTCTCGATGAAAAATGCGGCGTCCGGTCCTGTACTGCTTGCATGAGACGGCTTCATCTCGCCGATCGCAGATCCAGGCAGATGGCGGGATGGCCCGAAGGCAAGGAGCAAGCCCATGATTGCGTTGAAGGACACGGATCTGTTTCGCCAGCAAGCCCTGATCGGCGGCGCCTGGCGGGATGCGAGCACGAAAGCCACCGTTGACGTCGTCGATCCCGCCAGCCAGAAAGTGCTCGGCACCATCCCCGACATGGGCCGAGACGAGACCAGGGCAGCGATCGACGTCGCGGCCGCAGCGTTCAAGCATTGGAAGACCAAGTCTCATGCAGAGCGCGCCGCGCTGCTGGAGCGCTGGTATGAGCTGATGCGTCGGCATGAGCAGGATCTGGCTCTCCTGCTGACGCTGGAACAGGGCAAGCCGCTTGCCGAAGCGCTCGGCGAGATCCGTTACGGGGCATCCTTCGTCAAATGGTTTGCGGAAGAAGCCCGCCGCATCAACGGATCGACAATCCCGGCGCCCACCGTCGATCGCCGCATTCTGGTTCTGAAAGAGCCGGTCGGCGTCTGCGGGATCATCACGCCCTGGAATTTTCCCAACGCGATGATCACGCGCAAGGTCGCACCCGCGCTTGCTGCGGGCTGCACTGTTGTTATCAAACCGTCTGAATTCACGCCTTTTTCGGCTCTGGCCATCGCTGTTCTGGCTGAGCGGGCCGGAATTCCGGCGGGCGTGATCAACATCGTGACGGGCATGCCGGCGGAAATTGGCGCGGAGCTGATGGCCAACGAAATCGTCCGCAAGATCTCGTTCACCGGATCGACCCGCGTCGGCGGGTTGTTGATGAAGGGCGCCGCCGACAACATCAAGCGGCTTAGCCTCGAGCTCGGCGGCAATGCGCCGTTCATCGTCTTTGACGATGCGGATCTCGACCGGGCCGTCGAGGGCGCGATTGCGTCAAAATTCCGCAATGGCGGGCAGACCTGCGTTTGCTGCAATCGCATTCTCGTGCAATCAGGCATTTACGATGCCTTTGCACAGAAGCTCGCCAGCCAGGTCGCGAAAATGAAGGTCGGCGTTGGCACGGAAGAGGGAGTCGCAATCGGACCGATGATCAACGGCGCGGCGATCGAGAAGATCAAGCGGCACGTGGTGGACGCCCTTGATAAGGGCGCGAAGATCATCTCGCAGAGTGAAATGGTGCCGGAAGGACGGCAATATGCCCGGCCTCTCGTGCTCGGTGGTGCGACGACTGAGATGCTGCTCGCTTCGGAGGAGACCTTCGGGCCGGTCGCTCCGCTTTTCCGGTTCGAGACCGAGGACGAGGCAATTGCGATCGCCAACGGTACGCCATTCGGCCTTGCCGCCTATTTCTACACCGAAAACCTCAAGCGCTCATGGCGTGTTGCCGAGGCGCTGGAGTTCGGCATGGTCGGTTTGAACACCGGCCTGATCTCGACCGAGGTTGCGCCGTTCGGCGGCGTCAAGCAGTCGGGCCTCGGACGCGAGGGATCCCAGCTCGGGATTGAAGAATATCTCGAGACCAAGGCGCTCCATGTCGGCGGACTGGACTGAGCGGCCATCGGGTCTACAGCTGAAACAAGGAAAGGGGGCGGCTGAACCGCCCCCTTTTTCCTTTACTGCGCAGCTCTCTATTGAAGTTTTCCAAGAACTGAAGTGTTGCGAGAGATCCCGAAAAGACTGCGCTCAGGCGCTTTTGCGCAAGGGCTCGAGGCCGACTGCTGTAGCAAGCCCTCCGATGTCAGCAACCTCGGTGTATTCGTAGAAGGGATTGGCGGGCTCGTGACCGCGGTTCACCCAGACCTTGCTCTTGATGCCGAGATCGTAGGCGGTCATCAGGTCGTAGCGGAAAGAGGATGAGACGTGGGTGATGTCGTCCGGCCCGCAGCCCAGCTTGTCCAGCATATATTCGAAGCCCTTCATGTGGGGCTTGTATGCGCCGGTTTCCTCCGCCGTGATGACCATGTGGAAGGGAGCGCCGAGCTTTTCGACGTTCGACATGATCAGATTCTTCATCGAATTCGACAGGATGACCAGCGGAATCTCTCTGGCAACTTTGGCCAGACCCGCTGGGACGTCGGCGTGCGGACCCCATGTATGGACCTCTTCATTGATGCGCTGGGCATGCTCCGGCCGAAACACGATGCCGTTGCGCTTGCACGCGCGCTCCAGCGCATTGTGCACGACCTCGAAGTACGGCTTCCAGGCGCCGAGAACCTCGTCCAGGCGATAGGCCGAAAAATCCTTGATCAGCTTTGTCATGGCTGGCGACGAGAGCTCGGAGCCATAGACTCTGGTGGCCGCGCCGGCCATGTCGAAATTGGTCAGCGTGCCGTAGCAGTCGAAGGTGATGTATTTCGGTCTGAATGTTGCCATGGCTCGTTCCTTTTCGGTCCTCGCGCACCGTGGTCCGGTACGACAGGGATCATAGCGGGCGGGCGACCGGATAAAGCACCGCTGTCGCGGTGACCGGGAGCAGATTGTGTCGTATCGGATCGCAGCTGTGGCAGAGAGTTGTGCGAAGAGGCGCCTTCGAGTTGAGTGCCAGCGCCGGGCGCAGGCCGATGCCGGCATAAGATGCGGCGCCGATCGTCAATGACAGCCAAAATGCCCTTCCTCGATGTCCAGCCTGGGAGCAACTGCTGTCCTGGTTGTCCTACGTTGAGTGCGAAAACATCGGGGTAGCCGCACAGTTGTTGCGGTTGATCTGGAGGACGACATGTTGAGCAACTCGCTGATTGAGCTCGATCGCGCGCATCTGATTCATCCGGTCTCATCGTATCGTAGCCACGAGGCGACTGGCGTCCGCGTGCTGAAGTCAGGCAGGGGCGCGACGCTGACCGATGTCTCGGGCCGTCAATTGCTGGACGGCTTTGCCGGGCTGTGGTGTGTCAATGCGGGCTACGGACAGGACAGCATCGTTGAAGCGGCTTTGAGGCAGCTGCGCGAACTGCCTTATGCGACGGGCTATTTCGGGTTGGGTTCCGACCCGGCCATCCGGCTCGCCGCAAGGCTGGCTGAATTGGCGCCTGGCGATCTGAACCATGTCTATTTCACCCTGGGCGGCTCCGATGCCGTCGACAGCACGATCCGGTTCATTCGGTACTATTATCATGCCAAGCGTATGCCACAGAAGGATCAGTTCATTTCCGTCGAGTCTGGCTATCATGGATCGTCGACGGCTGGGGCCGGCTTGACCGCGCTGCCGGCCTTTCATGCGGGCTTCGGAGTACCATACAATTGGCAGCACAAAATCCCGTCGCACTACGCCTATCGCAATCCTGTCGGCTCCCATCCCCAGGCCATCATAGCGGCGTCGGTCGCCGCTCTGCGGGCCAAGATCGCCGAGCTCGGTGCCGAACGCGTCGCCGCCTTCTATGTCGAGCCGATACAGGGATCAGGGGGCGTCCTCGTTCCACCGCCGTCTTGGCTGAAGGCCATGCATGGTGTTTGCCGGGAGCACGACATCCTGTTCGTCGCGGATGAGGTCATCACCGGCTTTGGCCGAGTCGGTCCGCTCTTCGCCTGCGAAGAGGATGACGTCGTGCCAGATCTCATGACCACGGCAAAGGGACTGACCTCGGGTTATGTGCCGATGGGGGCCGTGCTGATGTCGGACCGCATCTACAACACCATTGCCGATGGTGCCGGCAAGGCGGCCGTGGGCCACGGTTATACCTATTCCGCCCATCCGGTCAGCGCGGCCGTCGGGCTTGCGTGCCTTGATCTTTATGAAAACGGCTTGCTGGAAAACGGCCGGAAGGCCGGGCATCGGCTCATGGAGGGTCTTCGCGCGCTGGCCGATCATCCACTCGTCGGCGATATCAGGGGGCGCGGCATGCTGGCTGCGATCGAGCTCGTGACTGACAAGGAGCGCAAGACGCCTCTGCCGGCGGAAGCCGACGCGGCGCGTCGCATTTTTGACCGCGCTTGGGACAACGGTCTCGTCATCCGCGCCTTCGCGCAAGGCGTGTTGGGCTATGCGCCGCCGCTGTGCTGCACGGATGCGGACATCGACGGTATCATCGAGCGGACCAGGAAGACGCTCGACCAGACGCTCGAAGACAAGGACGTTCGCGCGGCCATGATGGGATAAGGACCGAGCCCGTCCTCTAGCCGTTGAATATGCTTTCGAGTGGCAGATGAGATTTCACGATCGGCGACTTCAGCACGACGAAGCTGAAGTATTTGTCGATGCCGATATCCATCTCGACCAGGCGCTCCATGACCGCCTGGTACTCGCTGATGCCTGCCGTGATGAATTTCACGAGATAGTCGTACCCGCCCGAAACCAGATGGCATTCGACCACCGAGTCGATCTTTTCGATGGTCGTGAGGAAGCGCGCGAAATCGATCCGCCGGTGATTCTTGAGGGTGATTTCGGCGAAGACAGTCAGGGTTTGTCCGAGCTTGGAAACATCGATCTGGGCGGAATAGCCGGTGATGAAGCCTTCCGTCTGGAGCCTTTTGACGCGCATCAGGCAAGGGCTCGGGGACAGGTTGATCAGCTCCGCGAGCTCGACGTTGGAAATCCGCCCGTTCTTCTGCAGTTCGCATAAAATCCTGATGTCGATCTTATCGAGCTTCATAGCAATGCCATGAGATAGGGCCGACAACGGTGTGGAGGCTTTGAGGCTTCAGGGTCATACGCCTTGTCATAGCATCAACCAGCATCTTTTCCCACCGGCGGCACAAACCGCGTCTTAGAACTCGCTGACCTTGCCCCAGGCGCTCATTTTCAGCCGCTCCGGCCTGTAGGGACGCGGATCGACGATTGGCGCGCTGCCCGTAATGACGTCCGCGATCATATGCCCCGCGCCTGGGCCAATTCCGAAGCCGTGGCCGCTGAACCCCGCTGCAAGAATGAACCCCGGAATCGATTCAACTTCACCGATCGCGGGGATGCCGTCTGGCGTGCTGTCGATGTAGCCGGCCCAGACATTGGAAATTTCGACGTGCTCAAGTTCCGGCACGAGCTTGCAAGCTCGTCGATGCGTCGCGCGAATCTGCTTCATGTCGGGGCGAGGATCGAGCGTCCGGTTCAGCTCCATTGGGGTGACCTCATCCAGCCGCCATTTGCCCAGGGATTCATGGCGCTGCCGCAGGCCCTCGAAAGCCCCAGGGCTAAGGCTTCGCCACCGGCGGGCGAACATGGGTAGGAATTCACGGCTGAACCTGAACTGCTGCGGCGTCGGATCGACGCGCGCGCGCCCGCTGATGGCGAGGGTGTATCCACCATTGCCGCGCCGGGTGATTGAGGCGAGGCCGGTGTGGAGGGCATCAGGCAGGCCGGTGGCGCCCGGAGCCACGGCGAGAATGGACTGGCGGACAGACGCCTGTGGGAAGCGAATTCCCAACTGGTTGCAGAACGAGGACGCCCACGCGCCTCCTGCCATGACCACCGTTTTCGTCCGGATCGTGCCGGCTTCGGTCACCACGCCGCTGACCCGGCCGCCACTCAGCTCCACGCCGCGCGCCGCACATTGCTGGTGCACCGTCCCACCTGCGGCCATGATCGCACGCGCGGCGATGGGCACCGCCTTTGAGGTATCTGCCGTTCCGTCCGTTGGAGAGAAGACGCCACCCTTCCACTTGCGGCCCGTCGCCTTGCCTCGCTCGTCCGCTTCTTCCGCACTCAACATGTGCGTCGTGACGCCCACCGTCCTGGCGAAGTCTCGCCACTTGGCCCAGCCCGCCAGCTCGCTTTCGTCGTTCGACAAATACAACAGGCCGCAGCGGCGGAAGCCGATATCTTCACCGGTCTCATGGGCAACCTTCTCCCAGAGATCGAGGCTCTTGGTTGCGATCGGCAACTCGCGCGCATCGCGGTTCTGCTGGCGGCACCATCCCCAGTTGCGGCTGGATTGCTCGGCGGCGACGCGGCCCTTTTCGAGCAAGGCGACCTTGAGGCCGCGGCGGGCGAGGTAGTAGCTGGTGAACACGCCCACCACGCCGCCGCCGATGACGACGACGTCCGCCTCACGAGGCAGGGATGGACTGGATTCGATATGCAGGAGCGGCGCGCTCATCGGACTGGGATCCTCGGTGGTTGCGTAGCGTAACCGAGGAATTGCGGCAGGCCCCGCGGACTTTCATCATGAGACCGAATATCCTGCGGTTTACTGGCTTTGACACAGGCTATTATTGCAAAAATCCTTTGCTTGCGTTGCAGCTTGCAGGCGGTGAGACCGATGCACGTGCTCCTGCAATCCATCGGGCGCTTCCCGGCGTGCGCCATGGCAGGGCCGGCGCCGCAGACTGAAATGCCAAATCGGACTTCGTTTTCAGAAGTTCCTGCTGCTTCGATGCCGTTTTCGGCGACTCCGGGCTGACTCAAATCGCCAAGATCGGCAGAACCAAGCGATCGATCGGCCAAAGTCCACGGAGGCAATTTGCATGAGCCGTGCCCAGGAGCAGGCCTTCGCAGAAGCGATGACGTGGATGTCAGCTGAGCTTCGCTTTGATCGATATGGCCGATCGGGTCGGCGCTGCGCTCTGAGCAACAGCTCTTGCTTCTTGCGCGAAGAGGCCTGAATCATGTCGCAGCCTCCAACGAAGGAATGGCAAGTTGAGCGGCGAATTATCGACCTGTCCAGGGAGCGTGGAGGCGCAAGGAGCCGAAGGCGCCGGCTGCAGCAAGATGGCGGCATTGGCTTGAAACGGGAGGATGCTCTTATGGCCTCTGGCATCCAGGTGACAATCCCCGCTGATGTCGCGCTGTCGGTGCGCGAGCTGATCGTGAGTCTGCCTGAAGGAATGGAGCGGGCCCACGCCGTCGAGAACATCTCGTTCGATCTGAACCGCGGACAGATTCTCTGTATCATCGGGGAATCAGGCTCGGGCAAGTCGGTCACCGCCAACGCGATCATGGGGCTTCTGCCAAAGGTGATCCGGGTCTCCTCGGGTGCGATCCACCTGGATGGGATGAACATTGTCGGCCTCCCGCCCGACAAGCTCCGCAGCCTGCGCGGACGGGTCGTTTCGATGATCTTTCAAGACCCTCTCTCGGCGCTCAACCCGCTGATGACCGTGGGCGCGCAGATCGAGGAGGTGATGGCCGCGCACGATGTCGGCACGCCGGCCTCCCGTCGCAGCCGGGCCATTGAGCTGTTGATTGAAGTGGGTCTGCCCGATCCGCAGCTCATGTATCACCAATATCCATTCCGCCTTTCGGGCGGACAGCGGCAG
Source organism: Bradyrhizobium sp. UFLA05-89 (assembly GCF_059803475.1). Lineage (NCBI taxonomy): Bacteria > Pseudomonadati > Pseudomonadota > Alphaproteobacteria > Hyphomicrobiales > Nitrobacteraceae > Bradyrhizobium > Bradyrhizobium sp. UFLA05-89. The sequence goes on from NZ_JBANBA010000039.1 coordinate 29,201, forward strand.
CGCGTGATGATCGCCATGGCTCTGGCTCTTGAGCCTGCGATCCTGATCGCGGACGAGCCGACCACGGCATTGGACGTGACGACCCAGGCGCAGATCCTTCAATTGATCCGCGACATTCAGCGCCGCAAGGGGATGAGCGTCATGTTCATCACGCACGACTTCGGCGTCGTGGCCGAGATTGCCGACTATGTTGTGGTGATGGAGAAAGGCCATTGCGTGGAGCAGGGCAGTGCCGAGCAGGTCCTGAACTCGCCCAGCCACCTCTACACGCGACGCCTGATCGCGGCCGTGCCGCACTTGACCGGCAAGGACCGTGTTCCCTTGGACGCAGCTGACAGGGCCCCCATCCTGAAGGTTGAATGCCTCGTAAAGACCTATCGCAGCGGCAGTGCACTTTTCCGTACACAGCGCATCGTGCCCGCGGTCAATGGCGTCACCTTCGATCTCACGTCGGGACGCACGTTGGGCGTCGTCGGCGAAAGCGGCTCGGGGAAATCGTCGCTCGGCCGATTGCTGATCAAGCTTATGGACAGCGACGGCGGCTCGATTCTGTTCGAGGGCCGCGACCTTGCTCAGCTTTCCGAAGCCGAGTTTCGGCCGCTGCGGCCAAAGATCCAGATGATCTTCCAGGATCCTTTTGCCTCGCTCAACCCGCGATCGACGGTCGGGCAAATCCTGACAGTCGGTCCGGTCGCGCATGGGATGCGTTACAGCGAAGCTTGCGATCGGGCGCGGGAGCTTCTGTCCCATGTCGGCCTGGATTCAGGAGCCTTCGACCGCTATCCGCACGAGTTCTCCGGCGGGCAGCGCCAACGCATCGGCATCGCCCGGGCGCTGATGTTCAAGCCAAAGCTGCTGATTGCCGACGAAGCGGTCTCTGCGCTCGACGTATCGATCCAGGCCCAGATCCTGAAGCTGCTGGACCAGATTCAGCGCGAGACGGGCGTCTCAATGATCTTCATCACCCATGATCTGCGCGTTGCCAGCCAGATCTGCGATGAAATCGCGGTCATGCATCGAGGACAAATCGTGGAACGTGGACCGCCGTCTCAGATCTTCCTCGACCCGAAATCCAGCTACACGCGTGAACTGGTGGCAGCGATCCCCGGCGAGCAGGCCGGGGGCATGTCCCAAGATGAAAGCGGCGTCGGACACCACAGGCAAGGAGAGACGTTATGACGAGCCGTTCTGCGACCACATCGAACTACTCGCGGCGCGATGCCCTGCGGATGGTGGCACTTGGCGGAGCGGCGGGCCTCTTCGCGCCCAATCTCCTGGGCAAGCCTGCTTTCGCACGAGCCTCTGCGGAAAAGCCGACCGGCCGTGTGATCGTCGGGCTCGGGCAAGAGCCGACCGTTTTCAATCCGCTGATGGTGCATATCGAAGTCGATGATGGCGTACATTTCTCGGTGTTCGATGCGCTCTTCCGCATCGATCCGCAGGGCGTCATTCAGCCCAACCTTGCGGCGGAAGTGCCGGACCTGAAGAATGGCGGAATTTCGGAGGACGGTCTCAAATGGCGCATCCGCCTGCGTGACGATGTTCGCTGGCACGACGGCACGCCGTTCAGCGCCGAGGACGTGAAGTTCACGCTTGAGCTGATTGTGAATCCCAACTTCCGCAGCTGGCGCACCGCCGGCCATGCCCTCGTGCGCGACGTCACGGTGATCTCGCCGACGGAGATCTCGTGGCGAATGGAAGAGGCCTTTGCGCCGTATCTGTCCTTCCTGACCGAAACCTTCATCGTTCCCAAGCACATCCTCGAGAAGGAGGCCAATCCGAACAACGCCGCCTTCAATCAGGCGCCGGTCGGCACCGGTGCATTCAAATGGGGCCAGCGGGTCGCCGGCGATCATCTCGAGCTCGTAGCCAACCCCGACTATTTCGGGGAAGGTCCTCACATCGAGAGGCTGGTCTTCAAATACATTCCCGATCTCACCGTCCTCTACACCCAATTCAAGAGCGGCGACGTTGATCTGGTCGGTCAGCCCTACATCACCCCTGACCACTATGGGGAAGCCAAGTCGCTGCCGAACCGCGTCGTGACCCTCGTCCCAAGGACCTCGTTCGAATCCTTCTACCTGAACCTCGAGCGCCCGCAGTTCAAGGAGCTTGCCGTTCGCGAGGCGCTTTACGCTGCGATCGACAAGGAGGCGATCATCCAGGGGCTCTATTATGGCGTGCCGACGCCAACAGAGACGTTCATGCCGCGGCAGTCATTCTTCTTCAATGCCAATCTGCCGCTGCACCAATTCGACGTGAATCGCGCGGGTAAGATTCTCGATCAGGCCGGCTGGGCAAAGGGCGCGGACGGCATTCGTGCCAAGAACGGCGTTCGCCTGTCCTTTACCAATTCGACCACGTCCGGCGATCCCCTGCGCGAACAGGTGCAGCAGTTCCTGCAGCAAACCTTCGCGCAGCTGGGCGTCGAGATGAAGATATCGAACCTACCCGCTGCCGTGATGTGGGGCGAGTTCTGGACGCAATCGCAATTCGATTCCGTGATCGTCGGCAGCTCGTATCTGATCGGCGCCGACCCTGATGTCACCAATCGCCTGCACTCGCGTTCGATCGCCGTGAAAGGCGGTCGCGGTTCGAACAATGCGCAGTACAACAATCCGGAGGTCGATGCCCTGCTCGACAAGGGCGCGCGAACCTTCGATCCTGAAGCCCGCCGCGCGATCTACTCTCGCGTCCAGGAGCTCGTCCGTCGCGATCTCCCCTTCCTGCCGCTGTACCAGAGCAATGCGGTCGAAGGCCTCAAGAAGGGGATCAACGGTTTCGTGCCCAATGGCAATACGCGCACGGAGTCCTGGAACGCGCTGGCCTGGTATTGGGCGAGTTGATGTGCTGCCGGCCGAGGCGGTGTGGCCGAAGCCGGCGCTGGGGTGATGCTGCAACGCCAACATGGTGACTCGAATGTCCGGGTTCCTGCTCAATCGTCTCTCGCAGAGCATCGTGCTGCTGGTGATCGTCTCGATCATCGGCTTCACGGTTCTCAACCTCATGCCGGGCGGTCCTCTCGCGCAGTTCGGGCTCGATCCGGGCATGACCCAGAAGGATGTGGAGCGGCTCGCAGCGCAGCTCGGGTTGAACCGGCCGCTATGGATACAGTATCTGGATTGGGCCTGGCGGCTGCTCCAGGGCGATTGGGGACACTCGTTCCGCGACGGCTCTTCGGTCCTGGCGGTCATCGGTCGACACTTGCTGGCGACGCTCCTGCTGATGGGGACGTCCACCGCATTTGCGATCGCGGTCGGTGCCTGGATCGGAATCCGCGGCGCCACCCACCGCTATTCCCTGTTCGACTATTGCGCGACGGTCGGCGCCATGGTCGCGCTGTCGGTCCCGACTTTCTGGTTCGGCCTCATCGGCATCTACATCTTCACGCTGAAGCTCGGTTGGGTTCCTGCAGGTAACATGTACACGATCGGCGACGGCTCGGTGCTGGATTATCTGCATCACCTGATCTTGCCGAGCCTGGTGCTGTCGCTGGTTCATGTCGCGATCTGGAGCCGCTACATGCGCACCGCGACACTCGATGCGCTAAGTCAGGATTTCGTCAAGACGGCTCGCGCCAAGGGCGTCAGCGAGCGCCGGATCTTGCTGAAGCACGTCGTCGGCAATGCGTTGCTGCCGATGATCACGCTGGCAGGGATGCAGCTGCCGAGCATCCTGACCGGCGCATTGGTCACGGAAACGGTCTTTACGTGGCCCGGAATGGGCCGGCTGTTTCTCGATAGTCTCGGTTACAGCGACTATCCCGTCGTGATGGGGCTGTTGATATTCTCGGCGATCCTGGTCGTGTTGGGCAACCTGATCGCAGACATCATCATCGCCACCGTCGACCCGCGCATTCGCCTGGGCTGAGCCCGCGGACTCATGCCTGATAACAGGAGGCAGCTGATATGACCGTCATCGCCGCGCACGCTACTCCAACTCACTGGTGGCACAGCCGTGCGGTGTACCGCTTCATGCGTCATCATCTGGCGCTCGTTGGGATCGCGATGATCACCCTGCTCGTGCTGGCATGCATCGTCGGGCCCTATGCCTTGCCTTACGACTCCCTCCACATCGATCTGCGGGCGCGCTTTGCTCCGCCTCTCAGCGGTCACCACTATCTCGGCACCGATCCTCTCGGACGTGACTTGGCCGCACGGCTTTTGGTGGCCGGCCGCATCTCTCTGCTGGTGGGGTTCTCCGCGATGTTGCTGTCAACGCTGATCGGCACGATGGTCGGCGTCACGGCGGGTTATCGCGGCGGCTGGATCGGGGCGGCGCTGATGCGCACCGTGGACGGCTTCCTGTCCTATCCCTCGATCTTCCTCGTCCTGGCGCTGGCCGCGACGCTGCGGCCGAGCCCCGTGATGATCACCGTCATCATTGCCGTCACAAGCTGGATGGAGACCGCCAGGATTGTCGAGGCCGAAGTGCGCTCGCTGCGCGAGCGCGAGTTTGTCCAGGCTGCACGCATGGTGGGGCTGAGCCGTCGGCACATCATGTTCCGCGAGATCCTGCCCAATGCCATGGGCCCGATCATCGTCGCCGCAAGCCTGGCGGTCGCCCGCGCGATTCTTCTGGAAGCCTATATCAGCTTCCTCGGCTACGGCATCCAGCCGCCGCTGCCGAGCTGGGGCAACATGCTCAACGGCGCCCAGCAATATCTGGCGAGCGCTCCATGGCTCGCCATCATTCCCGGAGCCGCAATCACCATCGCGGTGACGAGCTTCAACTTCATCGGCGATGGCTTGCGAGATGCTCTCGACGTTCGAAACGACCACATTTGACACTTCGAGCCGAGCCACGACTGGACAAATGAGAAGCAATCGCCATGCACGCGCCGAGAGTTGACGAGAAGGCGACGCCCTACTGGTGGGAAGCCGCACCGCTCAAGCCGCTGCCTCAACAGCCACTGCCCAGGAAGCTCGACGTGCTGATCGTGGGCGCCGGCTATGCCGGGCTTTCGGCCGGTCTGGTGCTGGCGCGCGAAGGACGCTCCGTTGCGGCGTTCGATGCGATGGATCCGGGAGAGGGAGCTTCTACGCGCAATGGCGGGATCACCAGCGGGACAATTCGGCCGGATTTCGCGACGCTCACCCGGCGGTTCGGGGAGGAGAGGGCGCTGGCAGTCGAGGCCGAAGGCAAGAGCGCACGCGAATTCCTGTACGATTTCATCAAGACCGAAGGGCTTGCCTGCGACTTCCAGCCGGTGGGACAGTTCAAGGGCGCCTTCGGCTATGAACAATACGAATCCATGGCGCGGACCGCGGCGAGGCTCGCTAAGAGGCTTGGGATCGAGGCTTACGCAGTTCCTTATGCCGAGCAGCGCAAGTACATCGGCACGGATGTCTATCGCGGCGGCACGGTTCGGATGGACATCGGCGGGCTGCATCCGGCGAAATTCCACGCCGAACTCCTGCGCGTCGCGCTCGATTCGGGGTTGGCAGTCCACGCCCGGACGCCCGTGATTTCAATCGAAAGAGATGGAGCCGGCTTCCGCGTCGTCACTTCGGCCGGGCCGGTGCAGGCACGTCAGGTGCTGGTCTGCACGAATGGTTACACCGATGGCGCCGTGCCCTTCCTGCGCCGCAGGCTGGTGCCGGTTCGCAGCCGGATTATTGCGACCGAGGAGCTCGCCCCCGAGGTCATGGCGCGGCTGATGCCGAGACGGATGATGATCACCGAGAATCGGGAGGTCGGCTTCTATTACCGGCCTTCGCCGGACGGCAAACGCCTTCTGCTCGGCGGCCGTGACAGCTCCCGGGTCGGCGATCCCATCGCCCCGAAGCTGCTTCTCCGCAAGGGCCTGATCAATCTGTTTCCGGAACTGGAGAGCGTTCGCCTCTCGCACAGCTGGTTCGGCAACGTGGCGATGAACCGCGACATGATTCCTCGCATCTTCGCGAAGGACGGCATCGTCTATGCCAGCGGCTTTTGCGGCTCGGGCGTGGTCTGGGCGCCGTGGGTCGGTATGCATGCAGCCCACAAGCTCCTGGGGCATGAGGAGCGGGCACGCACGGCCTTTGATTTCCGCCCTCCGGCCTTCATCCCGTTCTATCGCGGCAATCCCTGGTTCATGCCTGCCTTCATCCAGGGCTACCGGATGCGGGACCGGATCGCGCTGTGGCGCGCCAGCCGCTGACGGCAGATCGGTCGTTCTGCCGCATCATCAATGAAATACTATGCCGAACTTTGCGCGAGTCTGATTGCGTAATGCTGTCGTCCTCAAGATACGCTGCAGACCATGCGACGATCACGAGATCGCACGCGCACTGTGGCGAGTAGTCCCCGAGCAAGAGACGTCGACCGATCATGACAGCCGCCGCTTATCCAGTCGGGCATCTCGACAATGAGGATGTGGTCCTGCTTCCCTTCGCCAGATCACATCTGGAAGGCGCCCTGAAGCTCTCGCAAGAAATGTCCTGGCCCTACCGGATCGAGGATTGGGACGTCGCGCTGCAGCTGGGCCATGGCTTTGTTCTGGAGCGCGCCGGGACGGTGATCGGGACCGCGGCCTGGTGGCCGTACGGCGAGACTCATGCTTCCGCCGGCATGATCATTGTCGCGAAGGCTGCTCAGGGCCGCGGCTATGGGGCGCGGCTGATGGACGCGTTGCTGGCGTCCGCGCGCCCACGGACCATCGCGCTGAATTCGACGGCCGAGGGCATCACGCTGTATCGCCGCCGCGGCTTTGTACCGACCGGGATTATTCACCAGCATCAGGGAATTCCGCGTGCAATCCGCGAGACGCTGCAATCGGGTCTCCTCAGGCCGATGGCTGCATCGGAGTTCGAGGTGATCGCGCGGCTCGACCGCGCCGCTACAGGGCTGGAGCGACGACAGATGCTGAGTCGGCTGTTCGACAGCGGTGACGGCCATGTCCTGCTGCGTGACGGCGTACTTCGTGGCTTCGCCATCTCTCGCCTGTTCGGCCGCGGGCATGTCATCGGCCCCGTCGTGGCTGAAAGCCCGACCGATGCGCGCGCGCTGATTGAATTTACGATCGCGCGGCTCGGGCCTGTCTTCGTCCGGATCGACATTCCAGCCTCCTCGCAGCTCGGGGCATGGCTCGAAAGCATCGGCCTGCAACGCGTCAGCGACGCCACAACCATGGTGCTGGGAACGCCGGCTCGATGGACTGGACCAGCGCGCCTGTTTGGGGTCGCCAATCAGTCATTCGGCTAGGGGACATCGGGATGCTGCGGGTGGAGATGGACAGAACTGACATCCCGGACGCCGGCTCGGACCAGGCAGCTGCAACGCTCGGCGCGCTGGCAACACCGGCTCTCCTGCTCGACAGAGACCGACTGGATCGCAATCTCGCGCGCCTCTCTTCTCGTATGGCCGCGCAAGGCATCGTGCTGCGTCCCCATATGAAGACCGCGAAATCCATTGACGTCGCTCAACGCGCCCATCCATCGGAGCCGGGGCCAATCACTGTCTCAACCTTGGCGGAGGCCGGGTACTTCGCGCAGCATGGCTTCCGGGACATCACCTATGCCGTGGGACTTGCACCTCACACCGCCGCGAGGGCGATGCGCCTGGGGAAAGCAGGCATCGACATCAAGCTGCTGCTGGATTCGCCTGAGCAGGCCGCCGAGCTTGGCGCGGCCGGGCGCGCAGCCGGTGTGACACCGTCCGCCTTCATCGAGATCGACTGCGACGGTCATCGCGGCGGGCTGACCGGGACCGATCCCAAGCTCCTGACCGTCGCGACAGCCCTGGCCGAGGCCGGCGTCAAGCTTGCCGGCGTTCTCACCCATGCCGGCGAATCCTACAGCCTCAGCACGCCGGCGGCCCTTGCCGCGGCTGCGGAGAACGAGCGCGCCGTGGCCGTGGCCGCCGCAACGACATTGCGCGCGGCCGGGCATGAATGCCCTGCCGTCAGCGTCGGCTCGACGCCGACCGCCCATTTCGCCGAAGACCTGACCGGCGTCACAGAAATGCGTGCCGGTGTCTACATGTTCTTTGATCTGGTCATGCACGGTGTCGGTGTCTGCACGACCGATGACATCGCCATATCGGTGCTCGCCACCGTGATCGGCACGAAAGCCGAGAAGGGCTGGATTTTGGTCGATGCGGGGTGGATGGCGCTGTCGCGCGACCGCGGCACTGCGGCGCAGCGGGTCGACCAGGGATATGGTCTGGTCTGCGACGCGGCAGGCAAGATCTATCCCGACCTGATCGTCTCGCAAGCAAGCCAGGAGCACGGGATCCTCGCCATCAGGCCCGGGTCGGCGCACGCTTTGCCCGATCTTCCGATCGGCGCGAAGGTCAGGATTCTCCCCAATCACGCCTGTGCGACGGCGTCGCAACACGAGTTGTACAACGTCGTCTCCGCCGGCAGCGACGCGATTCACGCGCGATGGCCCCGGATGCGCGGCTGGTAGGGCGGGCCGGTCATTCCCGGCCAACCCTGGTTCCTGCCGCTGATCGGCGCCCATTACCGGATCAAGGATCGCCTCCAATGACCTCGCCCCTTCGACACCTGACGGAAGCCGGCTTCCTCGGAAAATGCTACATTGACGGAGAATGGCGGAAGCCGATCGGATCCGTCACGGCAGCAGCAACTGTCGTCAACCCGGCGACGGAGCAGCCGATCGCCGACGTCGCGCTCGGCGATGACGACGATGTGGACTGCGCAATCGCAGCCGCCAGACGAGCCTTCGCCGCCTGGTCCATGACACCGCCTGCCAAGAGAGCGGCGCTGCTCGACCGGGTTCATGGTTTGCTCCTCCAGCGGCTGGAGTTGTTCGCACAGGCTCTCACGTGCGAGATGGGAGCTGCGATCACCTACGCACGTCGCGCTCAGGTGCCGTTGGCCGCCGAACATATCCGCGTCGCCCGCGACAATCTCGCGAATTATCCGTTCATCGCCGCGCGCGGCAGCACCGCGATCATGCGCGAGGCCATCGGCGTCTGCGGGCTTATCACGCCATGGAACTGGCCTCTCTACCAGATCACAGCCAAGGTCGGACCCGCGCTCGCAGCGGGCTGCACCGTGGTGTTGAAGCCGAGCGAATTGTCGCCGCTGAGCGCCTTGCTGTTTGCCGAGCTGATGGACGATGCCGGTTGTCCGCCCGGCGTGTTCAATCTCGTCAATGGGACAGGACCGATCGTGGGCGCCGCTCTGGCGTCGCATCCAGAGGTCGACATGATCTCGATCACCGGTTCGACACGGGCCGGCGTTCTCGTCGCGCAAGCGGCGGCGCCCACCGTGAAGCGTGTTGCCCAGGAGCTTGGCGGCAAGTCGCCGAATATCATCTTGCCGAACGCCGATCTCAGCCGTGCTGTTCCGCTCGGCGTCGGCGCCGCCTTCCGCAATCTCGGTCAATCCTGCAGCGCACCAACGCGGATGCTCGTGTACCGTCCGCAGATGCATGAGGTCGAGAGCCTGGCGGCGGCGACCGCTTCGGAACTGGTGGTCGGCGATCCCCTTGCGGAAAGCACGACCCATGGCCCGATCGCCAACCGGCCGCAGTTCGAGCGCGTGCAGACCATGATCGGCGTCGGCCTGGAGGAAGGCGCCAAGCTCGTCATCGGCGGGCCGGGTCGGCCCGGCGACCTTCAGTTTGGCTTCTATGCGCGCCCGACCATCTTCTCGAACGTCCGTCGCGACATGAGGATCGCGCAGGAGGAGATCTTCGGCCCGGTGCTGTCGATCATCCCCTACGACACCGTAGACGACGCGATCGCGATCGCCAACGACACCGTCTACGGCCTCGGCGCCCATGTGCAGGGCACCGATATGGAGATGGTGCGGACCGTCGCCAGGCAGATCCAGTCGGGCCAAGTGCATCTCAACCATCCTGACTGGGACCCCAACGCACCCTTTGGCGGCTACAAGCGTTCCGGCAATGGCCGGGAATATGGCATCGAGGGCATGGAGGAATATCTCGAGACCAAGGCAGTTCTCGGGTTCTACCGGTAGCTCAATATCGGCTCCGAAAAGCACCCTGCTCGGTCGGGGCTTGAGCAGGTCGTGTCGCTCAAGCGCTCGAAAACCGAACAACTTGCGAAGTTCTGGATGATTTCAGCACTTTGTATCGTGCGCACGATGCGATGAAGAGCTGATCGGAATTTTGCTTCCGCACTCTTGGTTGCCGAGGTTCGTTGGAACATGTCGCCCCGCGTCGAGCGCATTCACAGCGATGAGCGTCTTCCGGCCGAGGCGGACGCCGTCGTCGTCGGCGGCGGCATTCTCGGCTCTACGGCCGCCTATTACCTGGCGAAGCGCGGCCTCTCTGTGGCGCTGCTCGAGAAAGGCCACGTCGCCTGTGAACAATCGAGCCGGAACTGGGGTTGGTGCCGCCAGCAGAACCGCGACCGGCGCGAACTGCCGCTCTCGGTGCTCTCCATGCGACTGTGGGACGAGCTCACGCGCGATATCAATCGGGACCTCGGATTTCGACGCTGCGGTCTCGTCTATGCGACCCACGACGAGGCTGTGCTCGCCGGCTGGGAAAAGTGGCGCGAGGTCGCCAGGGAGTACGACGTCGACACACGCGTGCTGAGCCGGGCGGAGGTGGCCGAGCGAGTCCCGGAAGCGCGCGATAAATGGGTTGGCGGGGACCTATTCGGAGCGTGACGGCAAGGCCGAACCTGCGCTCGCTGCGCCGGCTATCGCCGAAGCGGCCAGAACCCTGGGCGCCACGATCCATCAGGGATGCGCCGCGCGGGCGCTCGACCTGGCCAATGGCAAGATTGCGGGCGTGCACACGGAGAGGGGCTACATCAGGACCAGCGCGGTGCTGTGCGCCGCCGGCGCCTGGTCCTCCCGCTTCCTTCGGCCGCTCGGGATCAGTTTCCCCCAGGCGAGCATCCGGCAGACTGCGCTGCGTTCCACCCCGACGATCAACATAGGTGAGGCGGTCTCCACACCCTACTGCACGATCACGCGCCGACTGGACGGCAGCTATACGCTTGCGATCAGCGGCAAGGCGAACCTCGAAATCACGCCCCAGGCGATCAGGTACAGCCGCGAATTCATGCCGCAGTTCTTGCGCCGCTTGAAGAATGTCAGGCTCGGCGTCGGCCGATCCTTCGTTTCGGGGCCGGATTCGATGCCGGCGCTTCTGACCAACGACGACCGGATATTCGAACAGAATCGCGTGCTGGATCCTCCGCCCTTGAAATGGCTGGTGAGCCAAGTGGTGGAGAGTGTCCGGAAAACCTTCCCCCAATTCGGCGAAATAAAGATCGATAGCGCCTGGGGCGGCTTCGTCGATTGCACGCCGGACGCAGTGCCTGTGGTGTCAAAGGTGGATGGGGTGGAAGGCCTCGTCCTTGCGGCGGGCTGCTCGGGTCACGGCTTCGGTCTGGGGCCGGGGCTCGGCCATCTGGCCGCAGAGCTTGTCGTCAACGACACGCCTTGCGTCGATCCCACACCGTTTCGGCTGTCGCGCCTGGTCGATGGCTCGAAGCTGGACATCTCCGCCATCTGAAGATCGAGCCGGAAGTCAGCAGTGCCGATGGAGCGTTTCCTCCCCAACTTGAGCCACTCCTTGGGAGTGGCTCTTTCTTTTTGCCGGCCGACGGTTCAAGAGGCAGACGTCACGTCCAGCGGACGAACGATCGCACCGGCGTTCATGATATCTGCCGGATCAAAGGCGGTCTTGATCCGGCGCATCGCAGCGATGCGGCCGACATCGCCATACCGCTCCAGAAGGTTCTTCTTGAAACGACCGACGCCGTGCTCTGCACTGAACGTGCCGCCGAGCGCCGCAGCCGTGTCGTAGAGTTGCAATGATAGGCTGCCTTCGATCCGCTTGGTGAACTCCAGCCGGTCGACATCGCGAGGAACGAGGACGTTGTAGTGCAGATTACCGTCGCCCACATGCCCGTAAACGGAGAGCTCAAGGTCGGCGTCATACGATCGCACCTGCGAGCCGGCCAGATCCAGGAAGCGCTGAATGGAGGAAAGCGGTACCGAGATATCGTGCTTGACCGATCCGTTCCGGCGCTTCTCGCCCTCGGGGATGGTCTCGCGGAGCCGCCACATCGCGGTCCGCTGCGATTCGCTCTGCGCCAGCAATGCATCTTCGATCCATCCGGACTCGATCGCCTCGGCCAGTACGGCTTCCATCAATTCGTCGAGATCGAGATGACGTGAGGAAGAGGCGAGCTCGACGAGGACGGCGCCTCCTGGGCCCGCTCCCAGGGATGGCGGGTCGGTCATTGCTTCGGTCGCGAGTGCGATCGATCGGGCCGCCATGAATTCGAAAGTGGTCAGCAGGTCCGCGGATTCGCGACGGACGAGGGCGAGAACCTCGGCGAGCGGCGCGACGCTCGCGAGCTTCAGCCATGCGGTTGCGCGGCGGGTCGGCAAGGGCGCAAGACGCAACACTGCGCCGGTGACGATGCCGAGAGTCCCCTCGCTTCCGACGAAGCACTGCTTGACGTCGTAGCCGGTATTGTTTTTCCGCAGCTTGCGCATGTCGGACACCACCGTGCCGTCCGCCAGCACCGCCTCGATCCCGAGCAGCAGATCGCGCGTCATCCCGTACCTGACCACCGACAGGCCGCCGGCGTTGGTGCCGATGTTGCCGCCGATTCGGCAACTGCCTTCCGCGCCGAGGCTGAGCGGGAACAGAAGTCCTGCCGCCGTCGCGGCGTCCTGTACGTTCTTCAGGATGACGCCGGCGTCGACAGAGATGCTCATGGAGACGGGATCGACTTCGCGAATCCTGTCCATCCGCTCAAGGCTCACGATGATTTGGCGTCCCGACGCGTCGGGCGTCGCACCGCCGCAGTAGCTGGTGTTGCCGCCCTGCGGAACGATTCCGATACCGTGATGCGCCGCCAGGCGCACTATGTCGGCGACCTGCTGCGTCGTCGCCGGCTTCAGCACGGCAAACGTTGTCCCCGTGAAGAGCCGGCGTTGGTCCGATGTGTAAGTGGCGATTCGCTCCGGGTCTTCAACGAAGCCTCCACTGCCCAGAAGGTCGCGAAAGGCTCGAACGTGTACTGACTGGGACATGCGCAGCTCCCGATTGGCATCGGGTCATTTTTGCGCATTTGTGCCGCATTGGTTGCCGTTGAGTGGTTCTTCCGAAGAAACCAATGCCAAATTATGGCGATTGTCGGCAGTTTACACCGCGCGCCGACCCACTTCATCGCGAGGCAAGTCCCGAACATCGCAAGGACTTGCAAGCAACCTCGCCGTTCGGGCTCGCGTCAATTGGTCGATGCCCGCAAGTGGCTTCGGCAGCCATGCCGAAGTGATGCTCGGTGCTCGCCTGTATTCTCGCGAGGACAACATGCTTCGCATCATCTCCGAGGTCGCGTCCCCGCCTGGCCGCTGCTCATGCCGATTAGACCGGGCGGCCGAGCTGTTCGGGATGATCCTCTCGCCGCGGTCGCATCCCGCCATAAAAATTCGCTATGGCGGCAGACCGCAGTCGTGCTTCCCCCGCGACCGGGCGTAAATCTATTTTTTACTGCCGGACGCAGCAAAAAATTCTAAGCGTCAGACCAAAAAGCCGGCGGACTTAGTGGGTGCACAAAAGTTGGCAGCAACGGAGCGGGGAAATGACGATTGATGTAAGCCGGCGGGGATTTTGCATCGGAACCGCCCTGATCGGACTTCAGGACATGTCCTCCCGTGCATTTGCTCGAACCGAGGACGGCACGGTCAAGCTCGGGCTCGTCGCGCCGATGAGCGGTCCGAATGCGCGGTACGGCGCGTTTTCGCTGCGCGGCGCCGAGATGGCGGCGAAAGAGATCAACGGCGCGGGCGGCGTGGGCGGGCGCAAGATCAAGGTCATGCCCGCGGACAGCCAGGGGACACCGGTCGAAGGTGTTTCGGCGACCCGGCGTCTGATCGATCAGGACCAGGTCGATTTCATCATTGGCGACGTTTCCAGCTCGGTTACGCTGGCCATGCAGCCGGTGGCCGAAGACGCTGGCGTCCTTCTCCTCAATGCGGCGTCGTCCAACCCGATGATCACCTACAAGGCGGGCGTCGGCGGCTTCAAATGGACCTATCGCAACTATCCGACGGACGAGAACCGGGCGCTGATCGTGCTCCAGTATGCCGCCGAGAAGAAGGGCTTCACCAAATACGCCGTTCTCTCGGTTGACACCGACTATGGGCGCGCGGCCATCGCCTTCACCAAGAAGTACCTGCCTCGCTTCAACAGCCAGATCCTGACTGAGGACTACTATAAGGAAGGTGAAGTCGACTTCCGCAGCGTGCTTTCCAAGATCCGCGATTCCGGCGCGCAGGCCATCATCATGTATGGCAACGCGGATTCGACTCCCATCGTAGGGCGCCAGATGATCGAAGTCGGGATCGCCGGCAAGATTCCGCTCGTCGGGAATGCCGAGTTCAATACGGCAAGCACCATCAAGGCGGCGCCGAAGGCGCTCGAAGGAGCCATCGAGGCTGCGGCCTGGCTTCCGGCGTTCGATTCCCCAAAGAGCAAGGCGTTCGTCGAGAAGTTCATCGCGGAGTACGGCGAGGCCCCCAACAATCACGCCTATGTGCATTGGGAGACGGTGCATCTGCTGGCCAAGGCGATCGAGCAAGCTCAAAGCATTGACCGTGAGAAGGTCCGGGCTGCACTCTCGGCAATTCACTATGACAGCGCGGTCGGCGAGGTGACCTTCGATGATCATAACCAGGCGCGCCTGCCCATGATCTTGCTGGAAGTCGAGAAGGGCAAGCCCGTGATCAAGGGCACCTTTGCAGGCGAGATCGACTATCCCAAATAGGCCCAAACGGAACGGTCAGGCGCATGTTCTACACGGTCGTCGAGCAGGTCATCAACGGAATCGTTTCCGGATCGGGCTATGCGATCGTTGCCGTCGGAATGACGATGATCTTCGGTGTGCTGCGGGCGATCAACTTCGCGCATGGCGAATACTACATGCTCGGCACCTTCGGGGCCTGGTTCGCCATCGACTATTTCGATCTGCCATATCCGGTCGCCGTCGTGATCGGCGTGGTCGCGACGGCGCTGATCGCTGTCGTCGTTGGCAATTTCGTGATGCAGCGGATCGTCGGAGCGCCGGCCGAAGCCGGGGTTCTTGCGACGCTCGGTGTCGCCTTGATCCTGCAAAATACGACCATTCTCGTCTTCGGCGGCAGCTACAAGTTCTTCTCGGGCGGCTATATCGAGCCGGTGAGCATCTTTGGATTCACACTGGCCGAGCAGCGGATCCTGATCCTGCTCGTCGGCCTGGTTGTGTTCGTCGGCCTCGAATTGATCGTCACCTATAGCCGCATGGGGAAGGCGATGCGCGCGGTGTCGCAGAACATCGAGTGCTGCGCCGTCGTCGGCATCGATGTTCGCCATATTGCGCTGTGGACCTTCATTCTCGGCGCCTCCCTTGCTGCTCTTTCGGGCGTTCTGACCGCGCCGGTGAACGTCAGTGTCTACGGCGGCATGGGCGAGCTCATCACGTTCAAGACGCTGCCCATTATCATCATGGGCGGGCTCGGTAACGTTCGCGGCACGTTCATCGCTGCGATGATCCTGGGTATCGCAGAAAGTCTGGTCGCGACCTATGTCGGCCTGCAGTTCCGGGACACCGTTGGGTTCGCCACCCTGATGCTCGTCTTGATGTGGCGTCCGCACGGGCTGTTCTCCGCCCAGGCGCGCTTCTAAGCGAGGTATCCAGAGTTGTCCGAGATCGCGCGAGGTCCGAACATGACACCAGCCGAGCTCCCATTGCCGACGACGGCGCGGGATCTTCGACTTCCGTTCGGTGTCGCGCTGATCGCGCTCGCCTGTATCGCACCGCTCTTTCTCGGAAACTATCCGCTGCACGCGCTGATCATCGCGCTGATCTTCCTGCTGCCCGCGCACGGCCTCAACCTGCTGCTCGGCTATACCGGGCTGCTCTCGCTCGCCCAGGCAGCATTCTTCGGCATCGGCGCCTATGCGTCCGCGCTGCTGGCGGTGCATTTCGGCACGCCGTTCTATGTGAACTTCCTGGCGGCCGGGATCGCCGCCGGCGCCATCGCGCTGCCGCTCGGCATTCCCGCACTTAGGCTGCGCGCCACATCCTTCGTGATGTGTACGCTGGGTTTCGTCATCATCGGTCAGGCCATTGCCAAGAACTGGATCAGCCTGACACGCGGCGACATGGGGCTCGCGGCCATTCCGAAACCTTATTTCGCGCTGGGGCCGGCCTCGTTCACGGTCTCTGGAACGGTGGGTTTCTATTATCTGGTCCTCGCCATCGCTGCGATTGCGACATTGGCTGTCTACCTCATCGTGCGGTCGCCGGCGGGCCGGAACATGATCGCCATTCGCGAGAACGAGACGCTGGCCGAGTCCGTCGGCATCCCGACTTGGCATTACAAGCTGCTGGTTTTCATGATCAGTGCCGCGTTTGCCGGCTTCGGTGGCAGCCTCTATGCGCATTACCTCACCGTGGTCAGCCCGCTCACCTTCCAGATGTACTATTCGACCACGATGCTGATCATCGTCCTCGGAGGAGGTGCCGGCACCATCTCAGGCGTCATCTTCGGCAGCCTGTTGTTCGTCGGCCTCACCGAAGCCCTTCGCGTTGCGCCCGAACTGCGCATGATCGCTTACGGCTTCTTCCTGTTCGGTCTCGTGTTCTGGTTCCCGAGTGGCTTCGCACCGCTGATCGGCCGCTTCTGGTCATTCCTGGAGAGGCGCAAATGACCGGCCTTCCCATCCTCGATATCTCCGGCCTCTGCAAATCCTACGGTGCCATCCGCGCGGTGGACGCCCTCGATCTCCATGTCGATCGCGGCGAGATCTGCGGGCTGATCGGTCCGAACGGCTCGGGCAAGTCGACCTTCTTCGATTGCGTGACCGGGCTTGCGAAACCCAACGGGGGAGCGGTGAAGCTCGATGGCCAGGACATCACGGGCTGGTCCTTGAACGACATCGCGCGCGAGGGCCGCATGCTGCGGTCTTTCCAGAAGACGGTCGTGTTCGGCGCGCTCGACATCGAGGAAAACCTCGTCATCGCGGGCCAGATGTTCACCTTTCCCGGCATCCTGTCGACGTTCGGGATCGGCGCGGCAGCCCGCAATCGCGTGGCGGCACTGCGGGAGCGGGCGCGGGAGCTGATTCAGATCGCGGGTCTGTGGGACGTGCGTTTCCAGCCCGCGGGCAAGCTGTCCGGCGGCCAGCAGAAGCTGATCCAGTTCGCCTCGATGCTCATGCCCGAGCCAAAGCTCATCCTGCTCGACGAGCCGATGGCCGGCATCAACCCCAAGCTCATCGAACGCGTCGTCGACAGCATCCGCCTTGCCAACACGTCTTTCGGCGTCAGCTTCCTGATCATCGAGCACAACATCGACGTGGTGACGAGCCTGTGTAGGCGCGTGGTCGTGCTCGACCAAGGGTGCAAGCTCGCGGAAGGCACGCCCGACGAGATTGTCCGGAACCAGGCGGTGCGGGAGGCCTATCTCGGTGGCTGAACCCTCTCTTTCGATCAAGGGACTGCGCGCGGGTTACGGCTTGCTCGACATCCTCAACGGCGTGGATCTCGACGTGCCCCAAGGCCAGTTCGTCGCCCTGATGGGACCGAACGGCGCCGGCAAGTCGACGCTGCTCAAGACGCTCTATGGCATGACGACGATCAAGGGCGGCAGCATCAACTGGCAGGGCAAGGACATCAGCGCCTACAAGTCCCGCGCGATTCTCGCCGAAGGCATCTCCTGGGTCCCGCAGGGACGCTGCAATTTCTCGCTCATGACGGTCGACGAGAATCTCCAGATGGCCGCCTACACTTTGCGCGATGCCAAAGTGAAGGCGGAGCGGGATTATGTCTACGACCTGTTTCCGATCCTGAAGACGCGCCGCAATACGCTGGCGGGAAACATGTCCGGTGGCGAGCAGCAATTGCTCGAGGTCGCGATGGCGGTGCTGCAGCGACCCAAGATCCTGCTGGTCGACGAGCCGTCGGTCGGGTTGTCGCCCACGGCCATCGGGAACGTCTTCGATGAGCTGCTGCGCATCAATGCTGCCGGCCAGACCATTCTGCTCGTCGAGCAGAACACCAAAAAGGCCATGGCGGTCGCCCAACGCGCCGTCATCCTCCGCCTCGGCAAGGTAATCTGGGACGGCCGGCCCGCGGATATCACGCACGACGAGTTGGGCGAATTGTTCCTGACCGGCCGCATGCGCGACGAAACCGACGTCGAACACTGACGTCATCTGCAACGCGAAGGACCACCAAAGTGACGATTTTCGTGCCCGCCGCGCGGGTCTCCCGCATCAAGATCTCACCGACCACCGCGGCGTCCGCGCGCGTTCGTGAACTGAAGGCAGCAGGTCGTGACATCATCGACATGGCGATCGGGGAGCCTGACTTCGACACCCCTGATAACGTCAAGGCCGCAGCGCACGATGCGATTGATCGCGGAGAGACGAAATATACCGCGGTGAACGGCACCGTCGCCCTGCGCAAGGCGATCATCGGCGATTACAAGCGGCGCCTTGGGCTCGACTATGCCGACAATGAGATTTGCGTCGGCGGCGGCGCCAAGCAGATTCTGTTCCTGGCGCTGATGGCAAGCGTGGAAGAGGGGACGGAGGTCATCATCCCGGCGCCGTACTGGGTGTCCTATCCCGACATGGTCATCGCCAACGACGGCAAGCCCGTCATCGTGCGCTGCTCCGAGAACCAGGGGTTCAAGCTGACGGCCGATGCGCTCGAGGCCGCCATTACGCCGCGGACGCGGTGGCTCATCCTCAATGCGCCGTCGAACCCGACGGGCGCGGCCTATTTGCGATCGGACCTGGAGGCGCTGGGCGCTGTTCTGCTGCGGCATCCCAACGTGCTCGTGCTATCCGACGATATCTACGACCAGATCTGGTATCGCGACGTACCCGCAACCACGCTGGCGGCCGCCGTGCCGGCATTGAAGGAGCGCATTCTCCTCACCAACGGCGTTTCCAAGACGTACGCGATGACCGGCTGGCGGATCGGCTATGCGGCGGGTCCTGCGCCGCTGGTTGCCGCAATCAACAAGCTGCAATCGCAGATGTCGTCATGTCCGTCGTCGATCAGTCAGGCCGCCGCAGCTCATGCGCTCACCAGCGATCAATCCTTCGTTCGCGAGAGCGTCAAGCTCTACAAGGAGCGGCGCGACTACGCCTGTGCGCGGCTGAACGCGATATCAGGCCTGTCGTGCCTCGTCCCGGATGGGGCTTTCTATCTTTACCCGGGCTGCGCCGGCGTGATCGGCAAGACGACGCCGGGCGGAAAGGTCATCGAGAACGATCTCGATTTCGTGCTGTACCTGCTCGATGACGTCGGTGTCGCTGCCGTGCAGGGTGCAGCCTACGGATTGTCACCCTATTTCCGCCTGTCGATCGCGACCTCGATGGAGGCGATCAAGGAAGCCTGCGACCGCATCGGGAAGGCCTGTAAGGCGCTACGCTGAACGCCTGGGGTCTTGCAAAGAATCTCATTGAAATCAACGACCTAGATAGAGGATATTGCCAACCCAGGTACATCGAGGGGCAGCGTTCCGCACACATGAGCGTCGATTTCAGGAAGCTGAAGAGCTTTGTCAAAGTCGTCGACGCCGGCAGCGTTTCGCGGGCGGCCGGTCTGTTGCGGACGGCGCAGCCCGCGCTCTCGCAGCAGATCGCCGCTCTCGAGAGTCATTTCAAGCACAAGCTGCTGCTGCGCAGCAATCAGGGCATCGTCCCGACCGAAGCCGGCCTCATTCTCTATCGTCATGCCCAACTTCTGCTGAAGCAGATCGAGCAGGCGCAGATCGACATCGATCAATCGACCAAGGCGCTGGCCGGACGCGTGTCGATCGGGCTTGCCACCTATTCGGCCTCCAGCACGCTGTCGCTGCCGCTGCTCAAGGAGATGTCCAGGCTCCATCCCCAGATCATCGTCCACATCAACGACAGTTTCGGCCACGTGCTGAGCGAGCTCATCATGACCGGCAAGATGGACATGGCCATGATCTACGGGTCCGGTCCGATCAAGGGCGTGAAACTCCAGCCGCTGTTCCGGGAGGAGCTGTATCTGGTGTCGCGCGCGGATCCGGCCGCGAAGAAATCCGTGGATGAGCCGCTCCAGCTTTCCGCGCTTGCCGACGTCAAGCTTCTGCTGCCGAGCCAGGGGCATTTTCTGCGCCGGCTGATCGATGAATCCCTGGCGCGGGCAAGGGTGACACCAAACGTCGTGTCTGAGATCGAGTCCGTCTCCGCGCTGGGCGCGGCGGTCACGGAGGGGCTCGGCTCCACCATCTTGCCGGCATCCGTCGCAGCGAGCGCATCGAGCTTTGCGGGTGTCGAAGTCCGGCGGCTCGTCCGCCCGGCGATTGAGGCCACCGTTTCGCTGTGCGTGTCCGATCATTTGCCGCTGTCGGAGCCGGCGCTTGCCACGCGAGCGGTGCTTCTGACCGTGGTCGAGAAGCTGATGCGAAACCATCCGCAGGGCATTCGGGCGGTCTAGCCTCAAATCCGGATCACTTCGAGGACGCGAGCACCACGTGCTTAAGGCGAATGTGCTTGCGTCCTTGAAGCCATAAACAAAACCTATGGCGGCAGACCGGAGTTGTGGTGGCCGGCCAAGGGCACATTTCCTACCCTCGAAATACGTGGAATCCGCAATCTCGACTCCATGCTTTGACCGTGCGTCGGCAGGGAAAATTCGACGGACCAGCGTCGTCTTGATGACGATCGCTTCGAGGAAAAAGATGGCTAAGCTTGGATTCGATACCGGTGGAACCTTCACCGATTTCGCGCTTCTCGACGACACCGGCGAATTGCATCTGCACAAGGTCCTGAGCACCCCGAACAACCCGGCCGAGGCCGTGGTTCGTGGTGTGTCCGAGCTGCTCGAGCAGTTCGGTGACGTTGTCGACCTCGACAAGCTCCAGGTGTTAGGCGCAACCACCGTCGTTACCAACGCAGTGCTCGAACGCAAGGGCGTCAAGACCGGCTTCATCTCGACATCCGGTTTTCAGGACATGCTGCGCATCCGCAATGAAGGACGTTACGATCTCTACGATCTGAACCTCAAATATCCGGATCCGCTGGTGACGCGCGCCGACAGTTATGGTGCGGTCGAGCGCATCTCGGCCGATGGCGACATCGTGACGGCGCTGAAGGAGGAAACGGTTCGCGAGATTGCCGGCCGGCTGCGCGACGACGGCATCAAGTCCGTCGCCGTCTGCCTGCTCCACGCCTACAAATATCCGACTCACGAGCAGCGCATCGCGGCGCTCTTGCGGGAAGAGAATCCCGACATCTTCGTCTCGCTGTCCTCCGAGGTGTGCCCGGAAGTTCGCGAGTTCGACCGCGCTTCGACCACGGTGGTCAACGCCTATACGCGCCCGCAGATGTCGGGCCACGTCGCGCATCTCGAGCGCGAATTCGCCGCCAAAGGCATTAATCGCCAGGTCCTGTGGATGACCTCGTCCGGTGGCCTCGTGCCGAGCCGCCGCGCCGCCGAGCTGCCCGTGCGCCTGATTGAATCGGGACCGGCGGCGGGCGCCGTCGCAGCGGCCGAGTTCGGCCGCATCGCGGGCGAGGGCAGCGTGCTGTCCTTCGACATGGGCGGCACCACTGCCAAGCTGTGCCTGATTCCAAATGGCGAGCCGACGGTCGGCACCGACCTCGAAGTCGCGCATTATCATCGTTTTCGCAAGGGCTCCGGCTTTCCACTAAAGATCCAGTCGATCCGCATGATCGAGATCGGTGCCGGCGGCGGCTCGATCGCCGCCAAGAACCCACTCGGCCTGCTCGATGTCGGACCGCGCTCGGCCGGCGCGCTTCCGGGCCCCGCTGCCTATCAGCGCGGCGGCACCGAGCCGACGGTGACCGACGCCGACATTCTGCTCGGCTATATGGGGACCGAATCCTTCGTCGGCGGCTCCTTCAAGGTGTCCAAGGATGCGGCCGAGGCGGCAATGGCCAAGCTCGCGGCTTCCCTCGACGTCAGCGTGCCGCGTTGCGCGTGGGGCATCCACGACCTCGTCAACGAGTCCATGAGCAAGGCGGCCGCGGTACATGCGACCGATCTCGGCGTCGATCCGCGCAGCCTGCCGATGGTGGCTTTCGGCGGTGCGGGTCCGGTGCACGCCTATGGCATCGCGCGCAAGCTTGGCATCAAGCGCGTGATCTGCCCGACCGGCGCCGGCGTCACATCGGCGATCGGGCTGCTCATCGCGCCGGTCGCGGTCGATCTGTCGGCAAGCTTTCCGATGAGGGTCGACAACTGGGATTTCGCCACCATGGATCGCCTGCTCGGCGACCTTGCGGCGCAGGGCGCAGAAGTCGTCATCGCAGCCGGTGTCGCACCGGAGACGATCACCAACACCTACACGGTCGACATGCGCCACGTCGGCCAGGGGCACGAGATCACGGTCGCCTTGCCGGATCGCAATCTTCCCGCAAAGCAATTCCTGGAGCAGCTGCTCGCCAATTTTTACAAGCTGTACCGCGAGCTGTTCGGCCGCACCGTTGCCGGTTCGTCGGTCGAGGTCATCACCTGGCGCCTGCGCTCCAGCGGCGAGAAGGATCAGGTCACGCGTCCGCACAGCAGGGAAGCTGCCCAGGCCAAGAACGGCTCGCGCCCGGTGTATTTCAACGAGCTCGGCGGGTACGCCGAGACGGCGGTCTACGACCACTACAAATTGCCTGTCGGCGAGGAAATCGAGGGACCGGCCATCGTCGAGCAGCGCGAGTCCACCGCGGTCGTCGGACCGAGCGGCAGGGCTCACGTCGATGCCCACGGCAATCTCGTCATCAACATCGCCTAGAGGAAGCCGCGCATGTCCGTGAATGCAGCCGATTTCAACGATCCGATCAACCTTCAAGTGATGTGGAATCGCCTGATCTTCATCGCCGACCAGGCCGACATCGTTCTCGGGCGCACGGCGTTCTCGCCGATCGTGCGCGAGAACCACGATTATGTGACCGTGCTGCTCGACAGCCGCGGCCGCGCGCTCGCCCAGTGCACCTGGTCTATCCCGGTGTTCATCACGTCGCTGCCGATGGCCGCGCAAAAATACTTTCTGCCGAAGTTTCCACCGGAAAGCCTGCAGGAGGGCGACGTCCTCGCCACCAACGATCCCGAGATCGGCACGGGTCATCTCCCCGACGTGACCATGATCACGCCGATATTCAGGAAGGGCAAGATCGTGGCCTATGCGGGCTCGATCGCCCATCTGCCCGATGTCGGCGGCCGCCCGTTGCACTCCGAGGCCAGCGACATCTTCGAGGAAGGCATTCGCTTTCCCATCGTGAAGCTGCACAAAGCAGGCGTTCTCAACAAGGACGTGCTGGATATCATCGCTGCGTCCGTTCGCCTCCCGACCGAAGTGATGGGCGACCTCGAATCCATGGTTGCTGCCAACAACGTCATGGGACGCGAGCTCGTGAAGTTCCTGGACGAGTATGATCTCGATGGCATCGACGAGCTCGCGGACGCCATCCATACGCGATCCGAAGCGCAGACGCGCAAGGCCATCAGGCAATGGCCGAACGGGACGTACTCAGCGGAAGTTCTGCTCGACGGGTACGACGCAGATGTGAAGCTCAAGGCGTCGGTTATCGTCCGCGACGACTCCATTCACGTCGACTATGCCGGCACCTCGGATCAGATCCTTCATTCGATCAATTGTCGCACCAACTATCGCTACGCCCATTCCGTCTATGCGCTGAAGTGCCTGCTCGACCCCGATACGCCCAACAACGAGGGCTGCATCACGCCGATCACCGATGAAGCCCCGCTCGGCTCCATCCTCAACCCGGAGCAGTGGACCGCCGGAAATTCGCGAAACCTGATCGGCCATGTGATTCCGTCGCTGATCTTCAAGGCGCTGGAGGGTGTCGTGCCTGGTCTCGTGATGGGCGATAGCGGCGGCGCGCCGATCTGGGCTGCGAACTGCGTCGGTCAGCGCGACGACGGCTCGCAATACAGCTCCGTCCAGAATTTTCACGGCGGACAGGGAGCTCGTGCCGCGTACGATGGTCTCGACACCCTGAGCTTTCCGTCCAACTGCAAGGTGACGGCGGTCGAAATGTTCGAAATTGCCGTGCCGGTGCTCACAGAATGCAAGGAGCTGATTCCGGATTCCGGCGGCGCGGGCAAGAGTCGTGGTGGCCTCGGCCAGCGCGTCGTGCTGCGCAACCGCGGACGTAATCCAATGAGCATTTATCTCGCTTCCGAGCGGGTGCGTCATCCCTGCTTCGGCGTCGTGGGCGGCCAATCCGGCAGCGCCGGCAAGGTGACCAGGAACGGCGAACCGCAGTTCCCCAAGGGCAAGGTCGTTCTCAGGACCGGCGATCGGCTGGAGGTCGAGACGCCCGGTGGCGGCGGATGGGGACAAACCAGTGAGCGTAGCCCTGCAGCGGTCGAACTCGATCTGGCCGAAGGGTTGATTACGCCAGCGGCAGCGAGGCAGACTTACGGCTATCGACGCTCAAGTCTGGCGGCGACCGCTGCCGAATAGAGGTACGGAATGGGCCTGCTCGACGGAAAGATCGCGCTCGTCACGGGCGCAGGGACGGGAATCGGCCGAGAGACCGCGATCCTCCTGGCCCAGGAGGGCGCGACGGTCGTCCTGACTGGCCGCCGGATCGCGCCGCTGGAGGAGGTTGTCGCGGCGATCGAGAAAGCAGGCGGCAAGGCCGTTGCCCGTGCGCTCGATGTCGCCTCACGGGAGGCGATCCTGGAGACGGTCGGCTGGGTCAAGAACAATCTCGGATCGGTCGACATCCTCGTGAACAACGCGGGCAGTGCCAGCAAGGTGCTGAACGCGCGCTTCATCAGCGAGGTCGAGTGGAACGCCACGGTGAACGTCAATCTCACCGCGGTGTTCAACCTGACCCAGGCCGTGCTGGAGGACATGATCGCCAGGAGGGAGGGTACGATCATCACCGTCTCCTCGTTGGCGGTCGTCAACCCGAACCTGCTTGGTGGTGCCGCTTACGGTGCGGCCAAGGCCGGCGTTAAGAACTTCATGACCTTCCTGCACAACACCTATCGCAACCAGGGCATTCGCGCGACGACGATCCTGCCGGGAGAGACCGACACGCCGATCATGAATAATCGCGCGCGACCGCCGGCGGATAGCGAACGTGCTGTGATGCTCAATCCGCACGACGTCGCGCGCGCGGTGCTGCTCTGCGCCAGCCTGCAAAAGGGCGCCGTGATCCCCGAACTGCACATCTGCCCGACCTTCATGCGCGATACCTCCGCAGACATCGAGACGGCCCGGTGGGTCGGTGCGCCGGAAGGCCTGAAAGACCAGCCGAAGCGTTAGAAAGGATCTCCCATGAACGGCGCCAAACTGCGCGAGCGTCTTGCCAAGGGCGAGGCGGTCACCATGCTCACGCCCCACCATGCTTCGTCGGGACTGGCGGTGCGCCTGGTCGAGCTTGGCGCAGATGCCATCTTCGTCGATTGCGAGCACGGTACCTGGAGCTTCGAGGATGTGCGCGCCGCCGCGCAGGCCATTCGCGGGGCGGGTGGAGCGGCCATCGTTCGCCCGCACTCCCACGAGCGGCCACTCCTGATCCGCTATCTCAACGCCGGCGCCGACGGTCTCATGGTTCCTATGGTGGATACCGCAGACCAGGCGCGCGCCATCGTCGACGCCGTCCGCTACGCCTGTCCCGCCGACCATGAGAAGCGATTGATCATCGCGATGATCGAGACGCCGAAAGCGATCGATGACATCGATGAGCTGCTCGCGGTGGATGGGATCGACGTGTTCTTCATCGGACCCGGCGATCTGTCCCAGAACATGGGATATCCGCCGGCGCCTCCGTTCGGCCAGTCCCGGCCCCAAGCTGTGATCGAGCGCGTGGGATTTGCCGTGAAGAAGATTCGCGCCGCAGGCAAGATCGCGGGCACGCTGGTGACCTCCGACGAGCTGCCGTCCTGGCTGGAGCAGGGCGTGCGGTATTTCTACATTCATTCCGATCCGTTCCTTCGCGTCGGCCTTGCCGGCGTGAAGAAGCTGCTCGGCCGATAGCCGCGTCCATCGCCGCGCTGAAGAAGGTCTCCCTTGCCATTTGAATTGTTCAACCTCGCCGGCAGGCGCGCGCTCGTCACGGGATCCTCGCAAGGCATCGGATCTTTTTCCGGCAATCGCGCAAGGCGTTGCGCGCCTTAAGCGACCGGCCTCTCCCAAACCTTCGTTCGTACGGCCCACGCCTTGAACTGTTGAGCGCGGAGCGCATCGAATTCAGCGCGGCATGCTTCGCCGAAGCTCCGGAGAACATCAGCAGAGCCGGTTTCAAACATCTCGCGAACGCTCTCGCTCGTCAGCGATATTCCGGGTTGGAGCAGGGTATCGATAATCCGCCTGAGGGCCTGTTCAGCAGCAGAAAGCACCGCCGGCGAGGAAATGATCCTCATTCGGCTCAGTTTCTCGTACAGGACCACTATCGACGCAATGTCGGGCTTGTCATGTTGGAGCGCATCCACGTAAGACTTGGACGCCGCCTCGACAAATTCCTTATAGAGATCTTGCCTTCGCAGTCTGTCCTGGACAAACCATTGAGCACGCAGCTGCTTCTGTTGTGCGACCCACGAGCCCAGGAAAGACATTGCTCCCCCGATCGCGGCTCCGCCAAGGCCGGCCGCTGCGGAAACCAAGGTCCCATCCATCGCTTCACCTCAAAGCCAAAATCGATCTACACACGGTGTTCAGCCGTGCGCCTTGCAAGTGGCACGACAGACAAGGATCGCACTCCTTGCGCGCCATGTATTAGGACGCCTTCGATATCGGCGGTTGCCGATGGTCCGGTATTGAATGACGCGTAATGTCCCGACCGGAACTCAGGGCGTCGATAGGCGTGATGGAGATTTGGAACGATGTCGGCGGGATCAAGCAGAACGATGATGTGCTGCGCGAGATATGCCAAGGCATTGACTTCCAGATCGCGCTCGCTCAGGAGAACCGAGCCGGTCTCAGCAACGGCAAAGGAAGCGCGCACGATTGCGAAATCGACATCCGCCAGGTCGACAGGCGAATAGACGTCCGCAAGGTCGCGATTGCCTGCAAGCTCCGGCACCACCGAGCAAACGACTTTCGCCGTGCCAATTTTGTCGCGCGCCGCCTGGAGCTCGTCCCCGCCGACTGGCGGATCGAGGAATATGCCGCCCATGCGCTCCAAACTTGTCTTGAATGTTGCCAGAAGGGCCACGGGCTCGGGCGGATCGAACAAGGGAACGACGGGTAGCGGCCGCTCGGCTTTAGGACGGTTGGTTCGAATGGCGGCAAGAATGTCTTCCCGGCTGCTCATTTTTTCTCTCCCCGGTTTATACGATACCAACTGTGGAACGTTTGCTTGGGCGCATGCGGGATTTCGCGGCCCTTGCCCCAGGCATTGAGACCATTGTAGATCACGAACCGTGGAAGATGGGGCAGCACCGCATCGGCTGCGGCAATCGCAGCGCGGTAGGCTGCCGGACGCGACAGCAACTCGCCCGCGGCTTTCATGGCGGCCTTCTTGACGAACGGCACCTCGTGCTGCTTCACGAGCTCTCGCCGCCAGGCGTAGATTTGCTCGTGGATGTTGATCTTCACGGGGCGGACGTTGGTACAACTACCGTTCAGCGTGGATGCGAACGGCAGGTTGCTGTATTTGCGCGCATTGAAGGTCGGGTCGATGATGAGCCCGATCGGCCCCGAATAGGTCGCGCCGTAGCTCAGGCCGCCACTGCGCCGGTAGACCGGGCAGGTGTTCATGCAGGCTCCGCAGCGGATGCACTTCAGTGAGGTCCAGAATTCCTCCAGTCCGAGGCGCGCGGACCGGCCATTGTCCACCAGGACCACGTGCATCTCGCCGCCCCGCCGCGGCCCTCGAAAGTGTGACGTATACTGGGTGATCGGCGA
Organism: Bradyrhizobium sp. UFLA05-89; assembly: GCF_059803475.1. Taxonomy (NCBI): domain Bacteria; kingdom Pseudomonadati; phylum Pseudomonadota; class Alphaproteobacteria; order Hyphomicrobiales; family Nitrobacteraceae; genus Bradyrhizobium; species Bradyrhizobium sp. UFLA05-89. The sequence continues at coordinate 57,015 of NZ_JBANBA010000039.1, forward strand.
CCCGAGCGCGCTGCGCGACAGCATCCGTACGAAAACGGCGAGATGCTCCAGCCGGGGTATCGTCTTCTCGATCCCGATCGAGGCGATGTGCAGTTTCGGCGCGTTGGCCGAGAGATCGGCGTTTCCCTCATTGGTGCAGACGACGACACTGCCGGTCTCTGCAACGGCAAAGTTGCAACCGGTCATGCCGGCGTCCGCCGCCAGGATCAAGGGCCGCGTCGCCTCGCGCTGCGCCTCGGCCAGATAATGCACGTCACTATTGTTCGGATCCGTCCCGATGGTCTTCGCAAACACGTCGGCCACGTCGCATCTTGTGGACCGCCGGAACGACCACGTGGCTTGGGTCTTCGTTGTCGAGTTGCTAGATGCGCTCGCCGAGATCGGTCTCGATCACCTCGATGCCGACCGAGGCCATATAGTGCCGGAATCCACTCCTCTGTCAGCATCGACTTGCTTTTGATCAGTGACTTGGCACCGTGGTCCCTGAGAATGCCGTGAACGATCTTGTTGTGCTCAACCGCGTCCCGGGCCCAGTGCACATAGACGCCATTCGCGCGTGCGTTTGCCTCGAACTGCTCCAGATATTCGTCGAGATGGGTCAGCGTGTGCTCCTTGATCGCCGACGCGAGCGAGCGCAGTTCTTCCCACTCCGGCATGTGCTCCATTTCCCGGTCGCGCTTCTGTCGGAGGTCCCACAGCCGCTCGTCGTGCATCTTCTCGTGCTGAGGTGCCGCGATGAACCGCGCGGCCGCTTCGGCCTGATCCACCGGACGGTTGCCGTGAATCTTCGCCCCGCGCGGCTGACGCTCGGCGCTTGGTCGCAGCGGCTTGGAGCTGCCCTCGGCATGGTCCAGGCGACGCCCGTCGCGATAGATCGCGTCCTGATCGTCCCGCGCGAGCAACTCGGGATGCAGCATCCCACAGTCACCAGTGGTCGGTTCTGTCTTGGTGCTCATGCGCTCGCTCCGTTCAGGATCTGCGCGATATGAATGAATTTGAGCGGGATCCCGATCCGCTCGGCGCAGCCCCTCTGATGCATCAGACAGGAGGAGTCGGCCGAAACGATGTATTCGGCTCCGGCTCGCGCGTGATCGCTCACTTTATCGTAACCCATCTTCGTCGAAACGGCTTCCTCGAATACCGAAAAGGTGCCGCCGAACCCGCAGCACTCGTCCGGCCGTGCCGGGGCCGCGAATTGGATGCCCTCGACCTTGGAGAGCAGATCAAGCGGCTTGGAGAAGAACGGCTCGCGCAGTTCGGAGGGTTTTGCGTGCTTGAGCTGTCGCAGCGTGCCGCAGCTGTTATGCAAGCCAACGCGATGCGGAAACCGCGCCCAGGGAAAAGCTTCGGCCTTTTGGATGTCATGCAGGAACTCGACAAGTTCGTAGGTGCGCTGTCGGAGCGCCTTCACTTCCTCTGTCTGCTCAATCGCATCGAAGTCGTTCCGCACGTGATGGACACAGCTGCCGGACGGAGCGACGACGTAGTCAAACTCCGAGAAATTGCGCACGAACAGCGCTTCGGTGTCGGCGCACTCGGCGTTGAAGCCGCTGTTGGCCATCGGCTGGCCGCAGCAGGTCTGGTCGCGTGGATAGACGACCTCATGACCGAAGCGCTCGAGCAGCTCCAGAGTGGCAATACCGACCTCCGGAAAGAAGGCGTCGATAAAGCAGGGTACAAACAGTCCGATCTGCATCTTCAACTCCCTTCGGTTCAGTAATGTCCTGCTGACGGCTTAACTCTGCCGCGGAAGACGATGTAGTTGATCATTGTGTAGATCAGCATCAGCGGAAACACGAAGACGCCCGCCCAGAACATGAAAGCCAGGCTCGAGGCGGGTGCGGCCGCGTCCTCGATCCGGATCGAGAACGGAAATCATGTACGGCCAGAACGAAATCGCGAGCGTCAGGAAGGCGGTCGCAAAGACGATTGAGGCTGCATAGAAGGGCTCCGCATGTGGCGCCCGCTTGCGTAGCAGCGCGGTGAGCGCTCCAGGGTCGGACTTCGCCTTCCCCTCGAACAAGACCTGACCTACTTCGTTGACAACGCATACTGAAGTTTCTTTTTGCGAGACCTCCAGCCCAACATACTGTTTCATAGCCCCCTCCGGTTCAAAAGATTGCGAAGGCCTGAAGATAGCGGATCTTTCGTGCCGCGAGCGCCGACCGCAATTACGTCATCGTCTGCAATATTTGCGCGCCGATTGACACCCTGGTCCGTTCTTGATGAGGAGCGGGCCGGTAACGCTCGTAAATGAGCCCCCCGCGTTCATGGTCGCCAACGTGACGGGGCAAAGAACTTTTGTTCCATGCTCATTGCAGGGGTCTACCCATCGATCTTCGACGTAGGCGTGGTACGCAGGGGAGGTAGCGAGTATTATTTTCGATTATTGTTGACGTTCGAGCGCGCGTCTCATGCGTCGGCGACCAATCACCTGATCCGCGCGCGGTGGGGATGCCGCGTGCGTTCCCTAGTGACGTTGCGGCTCACAGGCGTTCGAGTACGCGTGCGACCTGCGTCTCGGTCCATGAGTTCTTGCCGCGTGCGGTTGCAATGCCTTTCTTGGTAAGACCGGTTGCAATCGCCTTCAGCTCGTTGCGCCGCTGGCCCGCAGCTCCGCAATAATTGGCGTGATATCCGCTGCCTTGCCGCCGCGCGCTCACGTTGCACCTCGATAGCAGCTTACAGGCCCTTGCGGTTGGCCTCACGCCGCGATCTCCACCGAGTTTCACCCTGCGCCGCTTCGCCGCCGCCAGCGCGTCCTTGGTGCGCTTGCTGATCATGCCAGCCTCTAGCTCGGCAACGGCCACCATTTGCTGTAAGGGAAGCGGCCGGTCGCACCTTCGATCTTCGGCAGATCGGCAAAGCGCGCATCAACGCCAGCTTCGAGCAGCCGCGACAGGAAAGCAACCGAGCGCGTGAGCCAATCCACCTTGCTGACGATGAGCGGTGGGCGATGCAACCGGGCCGCAGCCGATGCCTTCTCCAATGCGGGGCGGCCGGATTTGCGACCGCTCTCTATCTCGGAGAACTCGCCAACGATCTGCCAATCGCCGCCGTCCAGATAGGTTTTGACGGCCTGCCGCTGCGCGTCAAGGCCAAAGCCGCTTCTGCCTTGCCGCGCCGTACTGACCCGGTAGTAGGCGACGAATTTACCGCTGTTCGGTGCCATAACATCCCTTTCACCTGAGATTGAACGACGGCGTAAGGACCGCGTCAGCCATTACGCCTTACCTTCAGCAATCGTATTCACCCAGGCTGACACGATGACGCGGGATAGCTTCTACTTTCTCGTTGCGCTCGCGGGGGTCGCAATCGTGTTCGGTTGGCTGCTTTTCGTGATATGCGCTGAATGAGCGGAGCGATTGAACGGCAACGGTCACCGCTTGCCTTTCAGTCGTTATCTCCACGGATGTCCTTAGCGCTCTGCCACTCCTGCGATGGTTCAATCGTCTCAACCTGAGACGATTGAAAGCGAGCGCTCATATCATCCCCTCACGCACGCTTACGCTGCCACCGCTTCTTCGGGTTGAAGCGCCCTCCAGTTGGTGGCCTCACCGACTTCAAAAGCCCCGTCGCATCACAGTGACGGCCATCACTGATGGCGAACGCTTCGGGAGCGATAAGGGGGTGTCAGGCCGCGACGGCGAAGATGATCTGCTGGGACGGACCAGCGTGGAGGGAATGGAGATTGGCATGGCTTCTCGGGTTGGGATTGCTTCCGAGGATTTTCGGAAACAAGTGATGGGATACGGGCTGACGACGGCAAGTATCCTCTATCGGCTGCCGGATCATCGCTCGCTGCTGCAGACCTATGTCTGGCAGAATTACGATCTGTTTCCGAAATTTCCGGCGCTGCAGGATTTCCTCGCCTTCTGGCGGGAGAAGCTCGACGGCCCCTTGTTCTCGGTCACCGTGGCGCATTCCAGGCTGATCAAGCCGGCTGAACTGCGCGCCGTCGATGGCGTGTTCAGGTTGCATTGAGCAAGTGGTGGCCAAAGGCGCGCGCAAGCTGGAGATATGAAGCGTCTGATGATTTCAGCACTCGTGTTCATCGCTCTGCTCGCTGCTGGGACCGGCCTGTTCCGTTCGCACGCGCTCCTGATCGATGCGCCGGCTCATGAAGCAGGCAAAATCGTTGGCTCCTCAGCAACGGTCTGCTTTGCTGACGCAGGCTATCGATGCCCTCGCACTGGACCTGATCAAGGGTCGCGATGCGGCTCCCTCGGCACCGTTGTGATCCCTGAGCGCTTAATGTCGTCTGCGATACCCCGCGCCGGGGCGTCACTGGATACTCCGCTTTCGGAAGTATGACGGCCATTAGGGGCCATGCTTGACCGTCCTCCGGCCGCTCGTCATAGTTCCCGTAAAGGCGAGCCAATGAGACTCGTCTTCGCCGGGAGAAGACGATGCGCAAATTGTTGGCTGTCCTCGCGGGGGCGCTGATCCCTGTCGTTTCGCTCATGCCCGCCGCCCTCGCGCAATCGACCTGCGTCACCCAGAACATGGCCGTTCCCCCCGGCGCCAACACCTCTGACAAGACGGCTCCCTTCTTCATCGACGCCACAGGCCTCGATTTCAAGACGGCGCCACCCACGCGCGATCCGTCCAACCCGAACTATCCGCGCGCAACCGAGCTTTCCGACGGCACGCTGCCGCCGGCCGGCGCTGAGGGCAACTTCATCATCGGCCCGACGCATGCGCCCGCGCCTGAGACGGTGGCGAAGGAGGGCGTGCCGCGCGGCAAGGTTACGTCGTTCACCCTCTCGTCGAAAGACAGCGTGATCTACAACCCCGGCCTGATCCGCGACGATGTGGCGGGCTGCGGCAACAGCTCGATCATGATCGCGACGACGGCGCCGGGCGACAAGTCAAACATGATCGTCACAACCAGCCATCCCGGCACCTGGACGCGCACGATCGAGGTTTATGTCCCGGCGCAATATGTGTCCGGCACGGAGGCGCCGTTCATCGTGCTGGGTGACGGTGGCTCGATGGCCTGGAAGGACATGAACACCACCCTCGACAATCTGATCGCGCAGCGCCGCGTGCCGCCGATGGTCTCGATTCAGATCGGCAATGGCGGGCAGGACGCGCAGGGTGCCCAGCGCGGGCGCGAATACGACACGGTGTCGGGGACCTATGCGCAGTTTGTCGAGCGCGAGGTGTTGCCGCTGGTCGAGCAGAATGCCGGCGTAGAACTCACCAAGAACCCCGAGGGCCGCGCGACCATGGGACTAAGCTCGAGCGGCACGGCGGCCTTCACCATGGCGTGGTTTCATCCTGAACTCTATCATCGGGTGCTGGCCTATTCGCCGACGATGGTGAACCAACAATGGCCGTACAATCCGGCGCTGCGCGGCGGCGCGTGGGAATATCACAGCCCATGGGCGGGGCCCGCCGGTCCCAACCTCACCGTCAAGGCGGGTGTGCTCACGCCGTCGGAGCCGCCCGGCGTGCCACTGATCCCCAGCGCGCCCACCAAGCCGATCCGTTACTGGTTCGAGATGGGCGATCAGGACCTGTTCTATCCCAACCCGACGATCCCCGATGGCATGCACGACTGGACGCTGTCCGCCGAATTGATGGCTAAGGTGCTGGCGGAGAAGGGCTACCACTACCAGTTCCTGTTCGCGCGCAACGCCAAGCATGTCGACCGCTCGACGGTTGCGCAAACCCTGCCGGCGGCGCTAGAGTGGTTGTGGAAGGGCTATCCGAATCCCTGACGACGGCAACAGCGCTTACGTTGGTCATCACCCGCGAAAGAAAGTCGCCTCAGGCGCTCCGCCGTCTTTCACTCCAGGCCCGCGCGGAGGCGATGGGTAACTCAAAGCCAACCCAAGACGGTTTGATATGGGTCTGCGCTATCGCTAGAGAATTGTATTTGTCTTTTATCTGCATCGCGAACGCTGCGGCTTGTTCGTCCCTTTGTCTCAGCTCCTTCGGAAGCGAACGCCATTCGCGAATAATCTCGCGCCGGGCATTCACCTGGTTCATTTTGGTGCCTTCACCTTCAGCCCCGATTCGACAAGTCGGTGCCTTTATTCCGATACATGAGCGATCTTGTTTTTTAAATGATGCGTCTCGTAATCGCGGCGGAGTTGGCTCAACGAAGTCTCATTGAGTTGAGGCATTACCTCACTTAGTAGCGCGGTTTCCGGATACCCGGCGGCAAAACCTTGTCCATAAATTTTACGCAGCGTGCGGACAAGGGTGTTTCCGTGTTTGCTGCTGATTTCGCCATCCTTGTTGCGGTGCCGATTGTCGAGACCCTTGCTCATGCAGCTCTCCATTGTGCCCACAGCCCAGAGCATCCTCCCGCCGGGGCCGAATGGCAACTAAACTACGCTCGCGAAAGTACCCGCGCCGACTTCTCGGGAGGGGCCATTCAAGGCGAAATGGGTTGGCCACGGTTGCTTTGACCAATTGCATGACGGCGGTCGGTTTTGATCAGTGCTTCGCACCCTGCCTGACTGCTCGGGTTACTCGGTTCGATGGCAGTGGCGTTGCTATTCGTTGCGAGGCCGAGGTCCCGATACGATCCGCTTGACCCGCGCTTTGGAAGCTGCGTCCCGCCGATCAACATGTCGAAAGCAATTGACCACGAATTTCCTCTGACGAGCATTCTCACTACTGATATCTGCGCGTGTCCGCGCCGCGAACGCCGATATCTCTCGCCCCGTAGTCGCCTCTCTGCCGAACGGCTTCGGCATGCGCGGATTCTAGGTCGCGTTCGCCAAGACCGGGGTCCATAGGACGGGTGCTGGTATGGCGCCGGCCGGTGACGCGGTCCCAATTCGTTCGAAGTTCTGCCTTCAGATTGAAGTATTCCGTCATATCGCTTTCAAAAAGAACGGCAGCCGACTAGCTGCCCTGTGGTGCGTACAAAACACCCGTGCACGCGTCGGCATGGCAAACCGCGCCAACGGCTTGCCAAACTGTTTGTTCGCGTTAGATCGTCCGCAGAATGGCCCCTAACCACCTTCCTCCAGTCCGTTTCGAGGAGCGATCAGTTTCCAACTAACAAGCCGTTCAACCGGTCCCGCTCCGCGAGCCCATTTCATATGAACAATCGGGTGCTGCCGTTCTTCGAAGAGCCGCCTCTTCGAGGTGGCTGGATTGGATGAGGTACCTGGATTGGATGATGTGTGCCACCGTCTGGCACGCGCTCTCTCTTCGGCCTCCCGCACCCGGCTTCGAAGATCGCGAAGTTCAGAAATACGTTCGGCCAATTCGTGGACGCTTCGAAGCAAAGCCTCAGGAGAAAAACTTTGGCTACAACTACTCACAGAAAAGCTCCTAGCAAAATAGATTGACGAAGGGGCCATCGTGCTGGTTGACGCGTCATCTTGTTTGCCTTGATATGAGCAACACTCATGCCGCCCCAGAATAAAGACGAGACTGCCAGCAACTTGAGACGGCCTTATCGCATGAACACTAGAATCAGCGCCATCGTGACCAGCGTGAACGTGCTGGTAACAGTGATGCCCAGGTACAACCGTTCCATTCTTTCCTCCATCCTTGGCAGACCCGCTCCGGCGAAACCGAAGCGGGGACCGACAGTGCGAACGGTAGGCAATACTTCAGTCTGGTGTACAGTGAAGTTAATACTCCTTAGTTATCGACGCAAGCGGAATCTGCGGTCCTCCCAAAATCAAAATAGAGCAGTCTATATTTCGACTCGGAAACGGTGCGATTAGGGCTCGTACTTTCCGACGTCGCTGCTGGCCGTAGTGCGCAGATTCGACACCACAATGGCGAATGAGAGTGGAAGCCGCGCGACAGCGTTGCGGCTCCTCCGTGGTGGCTCACAAATCCGGGAATCGATTCGTTGGGCTAGAAGGTCATCCCAGCCGGCGTGCGACTTACGAACCGTCGTTGCTGCTGCGTTTGCGGGCTGGTCAACGGCGTGCTCGAGCAGCTTCGGATGGTCACGGTCCGGGTAGTCGCGGCGCAGGATCTGCCTGAGCCGTTGGCTTGTTGGGATGCCCGGCTTGCACCTTGGACCGAGTTTGCCACCGCCGCTCTGATCAGATCAACGCGCTTGGTGTTTTTCTTTGTATTGAAGTGCAGGATAGACCTCCGCCCCACGTCCGTATTCTCACGGAGAGACATTCCAGGCGTCAGGGATATTTACAATTGGTAGCAAAAACACTATACACGATTGACCGTTTTTCTCACGCCCCGCCGGCCAGTGATTTGGGGCAATTTCATTGGTGGAGTGATGTATTCGAACCATCAGGAAATTTCATCGCCAGCGGTTGTTGAGTTGCGTAAAGAGGCGGGCCTCTGGCTCAAAGGGCTGAGGGAAAAGCGGGGGTTGTCGCAGCGCCAGATGGCTGAGAAGGTGGGGGGGAATTATTACACCTTCATCTCTCAATTGGAGTCAGGCCGCGGCCGGATACCCCCCGACCGATATTTGGTGTGGGCCGAGGTTTTGGGCATAGAGCCGAAGTTGTTCGTCAGAAATCTCCTCAGGTGCTATGATCCGGTCACCCATTCGATATTGTTTGGAAAGAGCAACAAGGGGTAGGCACTAGGGGCATCAACACTTTCGATTGTACTTTCCGGCCCTGGGGGAGCTTGGCCGCATCTACGATGAGCGGTTGCTGTTACGTAGCGAGTTCACCATTGGGCTGAGTACTTTCATGCTGCAAAGTAATCAGGTTCTTACCTTTTTTCGGGCCTGCGAGCGCGGCGATTGGAGCCAACCGGAGCTGGCGGAATTCTACAGGGTGGAAGATGCCCTGACAAAATCCGGAGTTGGGATTTCAACAGATCGTGGGCTCACCGATGAGGGCGAGCCCTGGTTTGTTTTCTTCCGGCAAGACAACGAAGAGGTAATCGTTCACTTTGCCCGCATCGGCGGCGAATACGTTGTCGCTTCGAATTTCACTGAAGCAGTGCTTCGCGGCCGAAACTTCGAGAGGTTGGTGCGGGAGTTGCTGGATTCCCATCCGTACGTTTTGCCGAAGCAGCATTCGTCGCGATCGACCGTTTTTTTGCATCCCGCCACACTGTTGGCCGCCCTGGTGGTCACGGGCTACGTCAAGAGCAGTGAACTGAATGCGACTGCCGACGACGGTAGCCGGCCGGAGAAGTCGTTCGGATGGTTCCTCGATCGTCACGATCTGGCGGCGACATATTCCGCAATCGTAATCGCCTCAGTTTGGGACAGCCTGGCGATAGGCGGTTCGGTTAGCAAGCCGTCTGATGACCTCGTGTCACTCGATCATGCACAGCCCGCTCACGGAGAGCACTGTCCACATATCGGACAGGCGCTTGCTGACGACAGCCTGCTGCAAAATTTTCAGGCGTTTCACGGCACGGATGATCGGTCCGTCTTGACTGCGGCGGCGCTCCATCTTGACGGGCAAGACGCTGTTCACCACTTCAATGAGCCGGCGATTGCCGGCCTGGTGGCCAAGCCGTCTGGTCCCGCTCCCGAGTCATCTCATCACGATAGTGTGGCTGCCTGTTCCGGGAATGACGTAGTCCGTGCCGAGCATGATCTCGATTTGAAGTTGGCGGATTTTCACCTGCAGGGTGACGGCTTTCCGATTGTCGCCAGGGAACTGATAACCGTCGCCTCCAATTCTGTCAGTTCCTCCGCCCCGTCAAATCTGACGCCGGACCATGCCTCTCCTCAGCATGTTTCGACGGCGCCGACCACAGCGGTTGAGCATTCGGATACGACCGTCGCGGCCGACAATCACTCCAGCACCGTGCATGTGGCTGACGCGATCCAAGCGCCGGTGTTGCAAGTACAGCCCGAAGTCACATCGACCGGCGAGCCGACCGCTCATGTGAACCAGGTCACGGCGATCAGCGACCCGACCGCTCAGGTGAGCCAGGTGACGGCGACCGGCGACCCGACCGCTCAGGTGAGCCAGGTCACGGCGATCAGCGACCCGGCCACTCAGGTGAGCCAGGTCACGCCGATCAGCGACCCGACCACTCAGGTGAGCCAGGTCATGGCGATCAGCGACCCGACCGCTCAGGTGAACCAGCTCACGGCGACCGGCGGGCCCGCTGCTCTGGCGAACCAGCTCACGGCAACCGGCGCGCCCGCCGCTCAGGTGAACTATGCCGCTCTGCCGGGTGATGTGACCGCCAACCAGGCTCAACCCGATCACGAAGCGTGCGTGTCGGATGGCTCGACGCTCAGCATCGTCGGAATTGATGTGCACCACACTACAACTACCCTGGCGTGAGATCGACCAAGCCTATCAGCCATTTTATGAGTTGCCTGATGGTTGGAGGAGACAACAGTCGATTGTCGCGGCCGTCACGTAAGCAGCAAAGAGGGCTGCGGAGCTGTCGAAATATTTTCAATGAGGCATTGAGACTACCAGCCTCCAGGAAATTAGTCGCCCATGTCTAAGCGTCCATCGTTTTTAGCCGACGCGTCCAAGGCTATTCGCCCTGGCTTCGCAACCGCTATTGTCTTTGGCTTTTTCATAAATCTGCTGGCGTTTGTGGGCCCCCTCTACATGCTCCAGGTGTACGATCGGGTTTTGGGCAGTCGAAACATCGGCACGCTGGTCGCGCTGACCATCATCGCGGGCTTTCTCCTGATCGTGTATGCAGCTCTGGAGAAAATCCGATCGTCTGTCCTTGTTAGGCTTGGCCTTCTGTTCGCCGAAAAGGCAAAGAGCCCGTTGTTTGATACGGTCCTGCGCGGCACGATTGTTCAGCCGGGCACAAACCATGCGCAGGCTTTACGAGACCTCGATACAATTCGCGAGTTCCTTACTGGCACAGGCCTCATAGCGTTCTGCGACGCGCCTTGGGTTCCTGTGTTCGTCGCTGGATGTTTCATTATGCATCCCTGGTTCGGTTACGTTGCTGGTGTGGGGGCATTGCTCATTTTTGCGTTAGCGTTGGCCAACGAGCTATTGACGCGGAATCAATTGAAGGACGCCTCTCGCAATTCGGTCCTGGCCCATTCGTACGCAGCAGCGACGTTCCGGAACGCTGACGTGCTTTATGCCATGGGCATGCTCAAGGGCTTACGGGACCGTTGGTCCGATCGACATAGTGAAGGCCTGCAATTGCAGGCGGGCGCAAGTGATCGGGCCGGTTTTCTTGTGGCATTCAGCAAGTTCGTTCGAGCGTTTCTCCAGATCGCGATACTCGGAGTTGGTGCGTATTTGACGGTCAATCAGGAGACTTCGGCCGGCGCAATGGTTGCGGCCTCGATCATCATGGGGCGCGCGCTTGCCCCGGTCGAAATAGCCGTCGGACAATGGAAGACATTCCTGGCAGCTCGCTCTGCATACGAGCGGATAAGCAATCTTGTGAAAATGCTTCCCGAGGAAGGCGAAAAAATCACTCTTCGTCCGCCCCAGGGCCGGATCTCAGTCGAGAATATTCTCGTAATCCCCCCCGGCGCAAAGGAGCCCGTTATCCGCGAAGTCTCTTTCGCCCTGCAGCCTGGTGAAGTCTTGGGAATTATAGGTCCGAGCGCAGCAGGTAAGTCCAGCTTGGCACGAGCGTTGGTTGGAGTGTGGCGACCCGCCGTTGGGAAAGTCAGAATTGACGGATCTGAGTTGGCTCATTGGAATCGCGATCAGCTTGGCCCCTATATCGGATATCTTCCGCAAGACATTGAGTTGTTTTCCGGCACGCTTGCAGAAAACATTTCCCGGTTCGGCGAGCATGACGAAGAGAAGTTGTTTTCTGCGGCCGAAATGGCTGGAGTTCACGAGTTGGTTCAAGGCTTGCACGATGGTTACAATACCCAGGTAGGCGAAGGCGGACTTATCCTATCGGGTGGACAGCGGCAGCGTATAGGCTTGGCTCGCGCGCTCTATGGAAAGCCACCGATCGTGATACTCGATGAACCAAATGCGAGCCTGGACTCGGAAGGCGAAGCGGCCCTGATGGAGGCGATCCAGGCGCTGAAGCGAGCGCACTCGACCGTTGTCGTTATATCGCACAAGACCGCGATGCTTGCCGCGGTGGACAAAGTGCTCGTGCTTGCAGCCGGACGGGTGTCGGCGTTCGGCGGTCGCGTTGAGATTCTTTCTAGATTGATGGGCGGTCCGAAAATCGCGGCGGTCGCCAGTGCTGCAACAGCCGTCCGATAGGTGCGACGATGCGTAAGAATTCCGTTCCGGACTGGAGGGTCCCAGCCACAGCCGGCTACGTCGTCATAGTCGGCACTTTTCTCGTTCTAGGTGGATGGTCTGCCGTTGCTCGGCTGGATAGTGCGATCACCGCCACCGGAGTTGTGTCCGCGGAAACCAACCGCAAGACCATCCAGCATCTGGAGGGTGGTATCGTTCGCGAAATCCGCATTCGCGAGGGACAACACGTCCAAGCCGGGCAGGTCTTATTCCGACTGGACCTTACGCAAGCAAAGGCTGGATATGAGCTGCAGCGAAACCAGCTGGATTCGTCGATCGCCCAGGAAGCGCGTTTGATCGCTGAACGGGATGGCCAGGACGAAATAGCATTTCCCAAGGAGCTGCTTGATCGCGCCGACGATCCGAACGTCAAGCGGGCAATTGCCGATCAAGTGGCTCAATCTCACGAGAGGTGCGGCTCCCTCAAAGGTCAGGTCCAAATACTTGACGCCAAGATCGATCAATATCGATCGGAGATCGAAGGTCTAACGCAGGAGAGAAGCGGAACCGCGAATCAGCTCAAGTATGTCAATGAAGAATTGGTTGACGTCCGTCACTTGTTTGAAAATCAGCTAACCCAGAAAAGTCGATTGATGGCGCTCGAGCGCGAAAGGAGCCGCCTGGAAGGTTTGCTTGGACGCTCAATGGCGGATGAATCAAAGGCCCGCAACGGCATCGAAGAAGCGCGTCTGCAGATCCGGCAACTTCGCCAAAAGTTCCGGGAGGATATTGCTAGCTCGATGCTCGAAACGCGACAGAAGATCAATGATCTTCGTGAGAAAGTAAGAGTCGCGCAGGACGTCCTGTCTCGCGTGGACATCTTGTCTCCAAGCACAGGCGTTGCGCAAAATCTGCGGGTCTTTACCTCTGGCGGAGTCGTCAAACCGGGTGAGCCCATGGTCGATGTGGTCCCCGAGCACGACGCCCTCATTGTGCAGGCGCACGTGCAACCACAGGATACGGAAAACCTCCAGCCTGGTATGCCCGCGGAAGTCAGGTTCTCATCATTTCAAGCGCGTATCCTTCCGATCATTGTGGGGGAGGTAGAGAGTATCTCCCGCGATCGCCTCATAGACGAACAAACCAAACAACCGTACTTCCTTGCACAAGTTGTCGTGGATGACATACCGTCGTTCGTTAAGGATCGTTTGTCAGCTGGAATGCCTGCGGACGTGATTTTCCCCACCGGCGAGCGAACGGTTCTTGATTATTTGGTCCGCCCGCTCAAAGACCGTCTGCGAGGCGTCATGCGGGAGAAGTGATCAGAGCAAGCGCCATCCTCCCGAAGACTTACGATGGTGCCGATCTTCATGGCGCTCAAGAGGTTCCCGCCATTGCTTCCGAGCTTGACGATGGTGCCTGCCGGCATACTCGTGACCTTGCCCCACAGGCTTAATCCAGATTGAAGTTCGCTCTGGCCCAAACAAGGACCAGAGCATGAAGCGTAGCCGCTTTTCGGAAGAGCAGATCATCGGGATTTTGAAGCAGCATGAGGCCGGGGTTTCGGTTGCCGATCTGTGCCGCGAGCACGGCGTCAGCGACGCCAGCATCTACAAATGGAAGGCCAAGTTCGGCGGGTGTCGGAGGCCAAGCGGCTGAAGACGCTGGAGGACGAGAACACACGGCTGAAGCGGTTGCTGGCTGATGCCATGCTGGACAATGCGGCGCTCAAGGATCTCGTGGGAATGAAAACGCCGCCGCGGCGGCCACAAGCGGGCCCTTGGGACCCGGGCGCCGATGACGGTGCCGATGGCCCCGCTCGACTTTGTGTCGGATCAACTCACGGATGGCCGCCGCTTCCGCATCCTGACCGTGGTCGATGATTGCACGCGCGAGTGCCTGGCGCTGGTGGCTGACACCTCGCTCTCGGGCGCCCGGGTAGCACGGGAACTGGACCGGCTGATGACCGAGCGCGGCAAGCCCAGGATGGTGGTCAGCGACAACGGCACCGAACTCACCAGCAACGCCATCCTGACATGGGCCGATCAAAACCGCGTCGGCTGGCATTACATCGCGCCGGGCAAGCCCATGCAGAATGCGTTCATCGAGAGCTTCAATGGCCGGCTACGGGACGAACTGCTCAACGAGACGCTGT
>NZ_JBANBA010000003.1:0-175826 GCF_059803475.1 Bradyrhizobium sp. UFLA05-89
AGGACGTCACGGACGAGGGACTGTATGCCTCCTACAGCGAGGTCATTCAGCGTGTCGCTGATGTCAGGCTCAAGGTCGTGCTCTATCACATCCCCCAGATGTCACATCAGCCGATCCCGCATGCGGTGGTCGCGCGGTTGCGCGCGGCCTATCCGGACGTCATCGTCGGCATCAAGGATTCTTCCGGTGACTTCGCCAACATGACGGCGATGATCGAGAAATTCCCCGACTTCGCCGTGCTCGCAGGCGCCGATCCGCTGCTGCTGCCGCTGCTGAAGAAGGGCGGCGCGGGCTGCATCACCGCAACCTCGAACCTGGTGGGGCGCGAGCTCGCTTACGTGTTCCGTCACTACAAGGATGATGACGCCGCGCTCGAAGCGGCGCAGAACCGCATCGTCAAGGCGCGCGAGCGTGTGTCCGTGTTCCCGCAGATCGCTTCGCTGAAGACGCTGCTGGCGCAGGAAACCGGCCATGCCGGCTGGCGCCGGATGCGGCCGCCGCTGCTGCCGCTGTCGCAGGAGAACGCCGACAAGCTGCTGGCCACAGGGCTCGTCAAGGAGCAGGCGTGAAGCCGACGCTCCGCCTTCTCGCCGACGATCTGACCGGTGCGCTGGACACGGCCGCCGAGTTCGTCGGTATGTGCGGACCACTTCAGGTGACATGGGCGGAGGCACTGCCCTCGCAGCTTCCTGCATGTCTCGCGGTCGATACCGGAACGCGGGAGCGTGACAAGGCCGAGAGCGCGCAGATCGTCGAGCGCCTCGCGCCGCTGCTACGCAATGGGGCGATCGCCTACAAGAAGGTCGACAGCCTGTTGCGCGGCGCCTGGGCTGCCGAGCTCGGGGCGTGCCTGCGATCGGCGCCGTGGAAGGCCTGCATCGTGGCTCCGGCGTTCGCCTATCAGGGACGCCGCACCTTTGGCGGCCAGCAATATGCGCGCGCGCACGACGGGAGCTGGTCGCGGGTCGGCGACAACCTGCTGGCGCAGCTCGCAGCCGAAGGCCTCGACGCGCAGACGGGACGGTTCGACGCCGATCTGCCTGCCGGCATCAGCGTCTTCGACGCTGAGAGCGAGGATGATCTCGATCGCATCGTCGCGATCGGACGCCGCGCGTCGCAGCCGGTCCTGTGGTGCGGCAGCGGCGGTCTCGCCGGCGCGCTCGCACGCGGCAGCGATGCGTCCGCGCCGTCGGTACTGCGCAAGCCGGTCCTCGGGCTGTTCGGATCGGATCAACCTGCGACGGCCGCACAGCTGGCAGCCTGCGGTGATGCCGTCATTGCGCTTGCGGAAACTGGTGAAGACAACGCCGGACCGGTTCGCCGCAAGCTCGGTACGGAAGGCGTCGCGCTGGTGAAGTTCGCTCTCGCGCCCGGTCTGTCCCGCGATGAGGCGGCGCGCCGCATCGCGCGCGGACTCGGGGCGGTGACCACGGCGCTCGAGCCGCCGGGCACGCTGATCGTTGCGGGCGGCGAGACCTTGCGGGCATTGTGCCTTGCGCTGGACGCAAACGCGTTAGAGGTGACTGGGCGCATCATGCCGGGCCTGCCGTGCTCGATCATTCGCGGCGGCCGCTGGGACGGCGTTGCGGTGATCTCGAAATCAGGCGCCTTCGGCGCGCCGAACTTGTGGCACACGCTGTTGCAGGACAATCAGTTGATCAACGAGAGACACGACATATGACCCATCCGCATCTCGCCATCACCATGGGCGATCCCGCCGGGATCGGTCCGGAGATCATCATCAAGGCCTGCGAGAAGCTGCGATCGCGGATCGAAGCAGGTGATCTCCGGCTGTTGATCATCGGCAGCGGCGCAGCATTGAAGAATGCGGCCGCGCAACTGGCCGCGAAACTCGATATCCCCGAGGTGCACACGTCCGACAAGGACTGGCCGAATCTGTGCTTTCTCCAGGCCGATGACGAAGGCGAGCCGATCAAGCCCGGCGTTCTGACGGCCGACGGCGGCCGCTTCGCGTTCAAGGCGGTAGAGCAGGGCGTGCGCCTGACACAGGCCGGGCGGATCGGCGGGATCGTCACCGCGCCCTTGAACAAGGAAGCGCTCAACAAGGCGGGCTACCACTATCCCGGCCATACCGAGATGCTGGCCGAGCTTACCGGCGTCAAGGGATCGGTGATGATGCTCGCCCATGGCAACATGCGGGTCAGCCATGTCTCGACCCATGTCGCGCTTCAGGACGTGCCGAAGCGGCTGACGCCGGAACGCCTGCGCTATGTCATCGATCTCACCGACAAGGCGCTGCGCGGCCTTGGCCTGGACAAGCCGAAGATCGCCGTGGCCGCGCTCAATCCGCACGCCGGCGAGGGCGGATTGTTCGGCCGCCAGGACATTGACGTGTCGGAGCCGACGATCGCGAAGGCTGTCGCCGATGGGCTGAACATCGTCGGCCCGGTGCCGGGCGATACCGTGTTCGTGAAACTGCGCGCCGGCCAGTACGACGCCGTGATCGCGATGTATCACGACCAGGGACACATCCCGGTCAAGCTGCTCGGCTTCGAGGTTGATCCTGCCACCGGCCGCTGGCAGGAGCTGTCCGGCGTCAACATCACGCTCGGCCTGCCGATCATCCGCACCTCCGTCGACCACGGCACCGCCTTCGACATCGCCGGCAAGGGCATCGCCAATGAGCGCAGCCTGATCGAGGCGATCGAATATGCCGAACGTCTTGCCGCCAGCGCGACGCGCGCCTGAGTCCGGGAAAGAGAACCATGACCAACCTTTCTGCGTCGATCGAAATCATTCGCCCTGAAGTGATCGAGTTTGGATCCGGCACTATCGCCGCGGTGGCGCGGTTCGCACGCGGGAAGGGCGTGCGGCGTCCGCTCGTCGTCGCCGATGCCTTCAACGCGGCGCGCGTCGACCTGCTCGCGCTGCCGGGCGAGGTGACCGTATTCGGCGAGGTCAAGCCGGAGCCGGACGTTCCCAATCTGGAGAAGGCGCTCGGCGTGGCCCACGCGGCGCGGCCGGATCTCGTGGTCGGCTTCGGCGGCGGCAGCGCGATGGATCTCGCCAAGCTCGTCGCCGTGCTCAGCACCGGCGAGCAGAAGCTTGCCGATGTCGTCGGTCCGGACAAGGTGGCGGGTCGCGCCGTCGCGCTGATCCAGGTGCCGACCACGTCAGGCACCGGCAGCGAGGGCGGCATCCGCGCACTCGTCACGGATCCCGCGACCCGCAACAAGCTCGCCGTGCAGAGCCGCTTCATGCTGGCCGATCTCGCGGTCGTCGATCCCGACCTCACCATGACTGTTCCCCCGCAGGTAACGGCCGCGACGGGCGTCGATGCGCTCGCGCACTGCACTGAAGCCTTCACCAGCCGCAAGGCACATCCGGCCATTGATCTCTATGCGCTCGAAGGCATCCGCCTCGTCGGCCGCTATCTCGCGCGCGCGGTCAAGGATGGTGCGGATCGCGAGGCGCGCGCCGCGCTGTCATTGGCATCGCTCTATGGCGGCTTCTGCCTTGGGCCAGTCAACACCACCGCGGGCCACGCGGTGGCCTATCCGCTCGGCACCCGCCATCACATCGCCCATGGCCTCGCCTGCGCGGTGATCTTCCCGCATACGCTGGCGTTCAACATGCCGGCGGTGGAAGCAAAGACGGAGGGCGTGCTGGAGGGGCTCGGTGCGCCCGCGACCAGGAACCCTGCGGCTGCGTTCGAGGCGGCCTACAAGTTCTGCGCGGATCTCGGCATCGAGATGAAGTTGTCCGCGCTCGGCGTGCCCGCGGATGACCTTGGCGCGATGGTCGACGAGGCCCACGCAATTCGCCGTCTTCTCGACAACAATCCGCGCGATCTCGGCCGCGATGCGATCCTCAAGATGTACCAGGCGGCATTCTGACTGTTTCGTGGGAAGACGAGTCCGTTGCTTGAAACTTTGCTGCCTCGCACAACACTAAGTCCAACGTCTAGCCAGCGGGCGCCTTGACAGGCGAAACGCTCCTCGCACATTCTTACACTAAGTAAGAATGACGACAGGGACGGAAATGTCGGAGCAGCCGCGAAGTCGGCGGCAGACGCGTGCGGCCATTCTTGGGCACCTGCTCAAGTCGGGCGGCATGTTTCGGCCTCCTCTGGCCAAGGCGGTGCGCCTGTCCGAGGCGAGCCTGTCGCGCATCTTGTTTGACCTGAAGGCCGAAGGCTTGATCGAAGAAGTGAGGCGACCTGCGCCTTACTTCGGTGGCCCGACCGGCCTGGTGTCGCTCGACAGGTCCGTGGCGCTGGCGGCTTTCGAGCTGACCACACAGCGGCTGAGCGTCGGCGTCGGCACGCTTTCGGGCGAGCTCAGCTACGTCGAGCGTCTGCCATTGCCGAAGGCGCTGACCGCCGACACCGTCGGCGGGGTCTTTCGCGACGCACTGCACCTGCTTCGGAACTGGACGCGGCGGCGAGGAGACGGCCTCGCGCAGATCGGCGTTTCGGTTCCGGGGCTCGGCCGGTTGAGTGAGTTGCACAATCCGATCATTCCCTGTGACGTCGCCATGGTTCGCGACATGTTCAGCGAGACGTTCGCGGACGCAACTGTCGAGTTCACGAACTCGGTCGTGGCGCATGCGATGTTTCATCGCTGCCGCACCGAAGATTATCCGCTTACAGGCGCCCATCTGTTCGTGTTCGTCGGCCAGGGTGTCGCAGGCGCGTGGGTGGACGACGCGATCGAGGCAAATGCCTCGCGGCCGGTTGAGCTCGGCCACATGGTGTTCGGCGAAGGCGGTCCGCGCTGTCGTTGCGGCCATCATGGATGTGTCGAGGCCTATACCTCGCTGCCTGCGCTGGCCGAGCTTCTTGGTGTCAGCGAATCCGACTTGCTGCAACTCGGCGACCTCTGGATGAATGCAATCCCGTTTCCCGCGCGCGTGCGCCAGGAGTTGCGCCGCCGGCTGTTCCGGCTCGGCCTTGCGATCGGCAATACGCTGAACGTGAAGCCCAGTCCTGGCGTCGTCATCAGTGGCTGGCCGTCCCTTCTTAGCGAGGACGATCGCAAGGCCGTGATCGACGGGATCGATACCAGCCTGCTCGGCGGCCGCAAGCTCGCCGAGGTGTCACTCGCTTTCGTGCCGCCTTCGAACGGAAGCGATCCGAATGCCGCGCTCGCCTTTGCCGCCTGTTGTCTCGCGTGCCGCGGCGGCATGCCGGCCGCATCGACGGAGGCTGCCTGAAATGTCTTGAGCCACGGCTCACTCGTGCCAAAAAAAGTTCGCACCCGGGAGGAACTTGCTATGCCGATTACAACAACAAGGCGTCGTCTGCTCGCTGGATCCGCTGCCGCGCTGGCCCTGCCGGCGTTTGCTCGTGCGCAAGGCGCGGTCAAGCCGCGCCTGACAGCGATCTCGCAATGGTCCGCCGGTAGCGATGGGGCGGCCATCACGGCGCTCGGCAAGAAATTCGAGGAGAAAGGCGGGGTCTGGCAGCACTCGCCTGTTCCCGGGTTCACCACCGAGATGATGAATAAGCTCCGCGCCCAGATCATCGCCGGCGATCCGCCGGCCTGTTCGCAGCTCAAGGGCCCCGAGATCGCGGCCTGGTCGAAGATCGCCCCGACAGTCGATCTCGATGCCATCGTCGCTGCTGCTGGCTACGAAAAGGTTGTCGCACCAGATCTTGCAAAATTGCACAAGCCGGCGGGCAAGTGGATCGCACTGCCGTTGCAGATCTACAGCACCAACATGCTGTTTCTCTCCAAACGTGCGTTGGACAAAGCCAAGGCCGACAAGGCCCCCGTCACCTGGGCCGAGTTCAACGATCTCGCCGAGAAGATGAAGGCGGGCGGTGTCACATATCCCATCGCCAACGGCGGCACACGCCCCGACGATGGGCAGAAATTCGAGGCCTCTTTCGCCGGCATCAGTCCGACTTCATACCGCGCAGCCATCATGAATCTCGACAAGAAGGCCCTGGAGGGGCCCGACATAAAGGCTGCGTTCGCGCAGACGCGCAAGATCGCCGACTGGATGGATCCCAATGTCGGCGCCCAACCGTTTGCCACCAACCTGAAGCGTTTCGTCGACGGCGACATGGGCATGATGATCCAGGGCGGGTGGGCGCAGGGCGTGTTGCGCAACGCCGGTTTCAAGTTCGAGGACTTCATCATCGTGCCGGGCCCCAGCGACAACAGCAAGCCGGTGTTCCTGTTGAATGCCGATGCCTTCATATTCTGGCAACGCAAGGAGGCCGATCTGCAGGCCGGTCAGACGCTGATGGCCCAGCTCGTCATGGATCCGGCGATCCAGACCATGTATTCGCAGATCACAGGATCGATCCCCGTGCGCACCGATGTCGACCTCTCCGGTGCCGGCTGGTCCGACGGTCAACGGCGAACCGCTGCAGCTCTGAAAGATGCTGTCGCCAACAATCAGGCCGTCCTGAGCCTCGCGCACAACATGGCGCAGGAAAACGGGCTGACCGCAGCGATGATCGACGTGATCACAGAGTACGTGAAGAACAAGACGATTACGCCGGAACAGGCGGTCACCCGCCTCGCCGACGCCGTCGAGAGCTCACGTTGACCGACGCCGTCTCGACAGCAGCGCGACCGGGCCGGCCGGCGACCTCTGAAATGGTGCGCCGGCTGCCCGAATATCTGATGATCTGGGTGCCGCTGCTCTTGTCTGCAGCGCACCTCATTTCGTTTTCGATCTGGACGATCTGGATTTCGTTCACGCCATCCACGCTTGTTCCGGTCTCGGGGTGGGTGGGCTTGCGCAACTACACGGCGGTCTTGGCGTCACGGAACTGGCAGATCGCCTTCGACAATCTGCTGCTGTTTGGCAGCGCGTTCGTGCTGCTAAGTCTGGTGACCGGGCTCATACTCGCGATCCTGCTCGACCAGCGCATTCGCGGCGAGAACGTGCTGCGATCTATCTTCCTGTATCCCCTCGCGGTGTCGTTCGTCGTCACCGGCACGGTCTGGAGCTGGCTGCTCAATCCCGGCATCGGAATCGAGAAGCTCGTCCATGACCTCGGCTGGACATCCTTCCGGTTCGACTGGCTGGTCGACCGCGACATGGCCATCTGGACGATTGTCATCGCGGCGATCTGGCAATCCTCGGGATTCGCCATGGCACTCTTTCTTGCCGGCCTTCGGTCGGTCGACGCCGACATCATCAAGGCTGCGCAGATCGACGGTGCCGGTCCGTTCCGAACCTACCGGCGCGTCATTTTGCCGACGCTGTGGCCGATCACCATCACCGTCATCGTGGTCCAGCTGCAGTTCGCGATTTCGGCTTTTGACCTCGTCCGCGCGCTCACCAACGGCGGGCCCGGGATCGCGACCCAGCTGCCGGCCCTTGTGGTCTACGACCTCATGTTCCAGCGCAGCCAACTCGGCCGGGGTGCGGCGGCGGCGGTGCTGATGCTGCTGATTCTCCTTGCGGTGCTGCTGCCGTATGCCGCATGGCGCTATTACCAGCGACGGCGGGTGATCCATGCGTGATCACGCCTTCGCGCCGAACCGGATCCTGATCTATCTGCTTGTTTCATTGATCGCGGCAGCCTGGCTCGCGCCACTGGTTGTTGTCGTGCTGAACTCGCTCCGAACGAACGAGGAGATCGCGCAGGCCTCGATGATCGGTTGGCCAAAACACTGGGCCTGGAGCAACTACGCTGCTGCCTGGAGCGGTTTCTGCGTCGCCGAGACCTGCGCCGGCATCCGGCCGTACATGCTGAACTCCGCGCTCGTCACGATTCCTGCGACGATCTTCTCCACCATACTCGGTGCGATTGCCGGTTACGCCGTATCGCTCTGGCGTTTTCGCGGCGATAGCTGGATCTACGGCATCGTGACCCTTGGTCTCTTCCTTCCGCAGCAGATGCGCTTGCTTCCCTGGACTATCGTGCTGCGGGACATCGGGCTCATCAACACGTTGACGGGCCTCGTGCTGATTCATACGATCCAGGGGCTCTCCTTCACCACGCTGTTCTGCCGGAACTACTATGTCGCCATCCCACATGAGCTGATCAGGGCCGCGCGTATCGATGGCGCCGGGTTCTTTCGTATTTTCTGGCGCATCATTCTGCCGCTGTCGTCGCCCATCCTGATCGTCACCGTGATCTGGCAGTTCACGCACATCTGGAACGAGTTCCTCTATGGCGTGACATTCACGACCGGCCAACAGCAGCCAGTTACGGCCGCTCTCATCGCGCTATCCGCCGCTATCGCGGATATCCCGAAGCATGGCGTGCAGAGCGCTGCCGTGATCATCGCAGCGCTGCCCACCTTGTTGATCTATCTCCTCGGCGGTCGGTACTTCGTGCGCGGCCTTACCGCCGGAGCAGTGAAATGATGGGGTTGTCATGGCAGCATTGAGCATTCGCTCCCTGTCGAAGCGTTACGCCAATCTCGAGGTGCTGAAGGGGATCGATCTCGACATCGAGAGCGGTGAGTTCACGGTGCTGGTCGGGCCCTCCGGCTGCGGCAAGTCCACGCTGCTCAACATCGTCGCCGGGCTCGATCGCGCCAACGACGGAACAATCGAGATCGGTGGACGAGTCGTCAATGATGTCCCGCCGAAGGATCGCGACATCGCCATGGTGTTCCAGTCCTACGCGCTCTATCCGTCGATGACGGTGAGGCAGAATATCACGTTCGGCATGGAATGCCGTCATGTGCCGAAGGCGGAGCAGGAGAAGGCGCTATCGAATGTCGCGCGCCTCTTGCAGATCGAGCCGCTGCTCGGACGCAAGCCGGCGCAATTGTCCGGCGGCCAGCGCCAGCGCGTGGCGATGGGCCGCGCGCTGGTGCGCGATCCCCTGCTGTTCCTGTTCGACGAGCCGCTCTCCAATCTCGATGCCAAGCTGCGCGTCGAAATGCGGATGGAGATCAAGCGGCTGCATCAGCGCATCGGCGCCACCATCGTCTACGTCACCCACGACCAGATCGAGGCGATGACGATGGCGACGCGGATCGCCGTCATGCATCAGGGCGAGGTGCAGCAGTTCGCCGATCCCGACACCGTGTACCGCTATCCGGCCAATTTGTTCGTGGCGCGCTTCATGGGCTCGCCGCCGATGAATACCATGAGGGCGCGGCTGGAAACCGAAGATGGCGGGCCGGTGGTCGTCATCGGCGCGGGTCGGCCGGACGAGGCCCGCCTGCGCCTGCAAGGATATGACGCAGCAGCCTCCTTCGTCGGCCGCGAGATCGTGGTCGGGATCCGGCCGGAATGCATCGCCGAGGGAAGCCGCAGTTTCTCCAACGGCGCCGGCGCGCCCGTCGTCGTCAATGCGCCTGTCGAGATGGTCGAGCCGACTGGTGCGGAGACCATCGTATTGCTACGGCTTGGCGGCGAGTCCGCATTGGCGCGGATTGCGCCCGACATCCGGCCGGTGCCGGGCGAGCGCGCCGCCTTCGCGCTCGACACGCGCCGCATCTGCCTGTTCGACCCCGAGACGGAGCGGCTGATCGCATGACTGAGACGAGTTATCCGGGCCTTGCGGGCCAGGTGGTGTTGATTACCGGCGGCGCCAGCGGTATCGGCGCGGCCTTCGTGCGCGCGTTCGCGGCCCAACAGGCCCGCGTCGCCTTCCTCGACATCGACACCGATGCCGGTGAGACCTTGGTGCGGGAGGTGACGGACGCAGGCGGCTCAGCGCCCCTCTTCGTGCCGTGCGACTTGCTCGACATCGGGGCCCTGCGCGAGGCGATGGCAGAGGTCCACGGCACGCTTGGCGATGCCGCGGTGCTGGTCAACAACGCCGCCAACGACCAGCGCCAGGTAGTGTCCGAGGTGACGCCGGCAGAATTTGACTGGACAATCGGCGTCAACTTCAAACACGTCTTCTTCGCCGCGCAGGGGATCGTGCCGCAGATGCAGGCACGCGGTGGCGGTTCGATCATCAACATGTCATCGGTGGCATGGATACGCGGCGCGCCGGCGCTGCCGGTTTACGCCGCGGCCAAAGCGGCGATCGTCGGCTTCACCAACGCGCTCGCCCGGCTGGTGGGCCCCGACCGCATCCGCGTCAATGCGATCGCGCCGGGTATGGTGATCACGGAACGTCAGCGTCGGCTCTGGTATCCCGACGAGCAAAAGATCGCCGAACTTCGCACGCGGCAGGCCATTCCGGACGCGGTAACGCCGGAGGATATCGCGCGGATGGCGCTGTTTCTGGCGTCCGATGACAGCAAACGCATCACGCGTCAGTGCTTCCAGGTCGACGGCGGCCTCGGCTAGGTCGTTCAGCGCAGGAATTGCCGGAAGCGGCGAAGAGACACGAAGAACAGGATCCCGCCGATCGTCAGCAAGGCCGCAAATTGCGGCCAGACGACCGTCAGTCCCGCGCCACGGAACAGGACAGCCTGCGCGAGGATGACGAAATGGGTGTTCGGTGCGGCGAGCATGATGTCCTGAATGATCTGGGGCATGCTCTCGCGCGGCGTCGTCGCGCCCGACAGCATCTGAAGCGGCATCAGCACCAGCATCAGCAGCAGACCGAATTGCGGCATGGTGCCGGCAGAGGTGGCGAGGAAGATGCCCATGCAGGTGGTGGCGAAGAGGTAGAGCGCCGTACCGAACAGGAACAGCGGGACCGAGCCGCCGATCCGAACCGCGAGCAATCCCTGAACGATGAAGATGATCGCGACGCTGGCGGCGACGAGAACGACGAGCCCCATCGACCAGATCTTGCTCGCCATCACCTCGAACGGCGTCACCGGCATCACCAGGAGATGCTCTATGGTGCCATGCTCGCGCTCGCGGATCAGCGCCGCGCCGGTCAGGATGATCGAGAGCATCGTGACCGAGGAGATGACGTTGTTGATCGCGCCGAACCAGCCCTTGTTGAGCTCTGGATTGAAACGCGCGCGCAGCGCCAGATCAATCGGCAGCGGTGCGGCCGAACGGTAGCGGGACAGGAACTCGCTGACCTCGTCGCTGACGATGGATTGGATGTAGCCGCTTCCCGTGAAAGCCTGCGACATGCGCGTCGCATCGACATTGAGCTGGATGGCGGGCGATCGCTGCGCCAGCAGGTCACGCTGGAAGTTGGGCGGAATGTTGAGCGCGAAGGTGTCGAGCCCGGCGTCCATGCGGGACATCATCTCCGATTGTGGGATCAGCCGCGGGACCGTGAAATAGGGCGGCCTGAATGCGGTGATGATGCGCGTGGCGGCGGGCGACCTGTCCTCGTCGACGATGGCCAGCGCCGCCTGGTTCAGCGTCTCCGGCTGCGCCCTGGACGAGGTATAGATCGAGACCGTGAAGGCATAGACGATCAGCCCCAGCATCATCGGATCGCGCAACAGGCCGCGCAGTTCCTTGACGCCGAGCTGGATGATATTGCCTGCGCGCATGGTTAGTTCGCCTGTTTCTTCAGGAGCAGCACGCCGAGCCCGAGCAGCACGGGGATGGTGATGACGAGCGCCAGGAACGGTCCCGAAAGATCGCTGAAGTCGAGCCCCTTGGAGAAGGTGCCGCGCGTGATGGTGACGAAATGGGCCGTCGGGTAGATCCGTCCGATGATCGCGCCCGCACCCTGGAGCGATGATACCGGATCGACCAGACCCGAATATTGCGTGGCCGGAATCATGGTGAGCAGCGCGGTCGCGAAGATCGCAGCAATCTGGCTCGTCATGAACGAGGAGATCACGAGCCCCATCGCGGTCGTGATGACGACGTAGAGGAGGGCGGCTGCCGTGAAGGCAACGAAGCTGCCCCTGAAGGGAACGCCGAATGCGAACACGGCGAAAGCGGTCAGGAGGAAGAAGTTCAGCATGGCGAGCGCGACATAGGGCAGCTGCTTGCCGAGCAGGAACTCGATCCGGGTCACCGGCGTGACGTAGAAGTTGATGATCGATCCCAGCTCCTTCTCCCTCACGACGCTCAGCGTCGCCAGGATCGCCGGGATGATCAGGAGCAGGATCGGGATCACGGCGGGCGCCATCGCGACGATGCTTCTGATGTCGGGGTTGTAGAGGAAACGTACCTCGAGCTGGTAGTCACCGGTGGTCGCGGCATTGCCCAGGAGTTGCCGGGCCCGTTGCGCGAGCCACGTCGCGTGCATCGCCTGCACATAACTCCGCACTGTCTCCGCGCGCGATGGCATCGCGCCGTCGACCCAGGCGCCAATCTGGACGTCGCTGCCGCGCGCCACATCGCGACCGAAGCCAGGCGGAATTTCGATGGCCAGGCTCAACTCGCCGTTGCGCATGCGGCGGTCGAGATCGTCATAGTCGGTGATCGGTGCGAGCTCCGTGAAATAGCGGGACCCCGCGATCTGAAGGACGTAGTCGCGGCTGATCGTGGTATCGTCGCGGTCCATGACGGCGAAGGAGAGGTTCTCGACGTCCATGTTGATGCCATAACCCATCACGAACATCAGGATCAGGCTGCCGAGGATCGCCAGCGTCGCTCGGATCGGGTCGCGCCTGAGCTCGAGTGCCTCCCGCTGCGTGTAGGCAAACATGCGTCGCGGATCGAAGAAGCTCAGGGCATTGTGCATGGCGCCGTGCGCCCTGGTGACCACGGGTTCGGTCGCGACATGCGGCGTGGTGCGCGTCTCGCTTGCGTCCGTTGCGGCGATCGCGTCCTTCAGATAGGCGACGAAGGCTTCCTCCAGGTTGCCGCCGCCGCGCCGCTCCGCGATCCCTGCCGGCGTGTCGCTGATCATCACCTTGCCGGCATGCATCAGCGAGATGCGGTCGCAGCGCTCGGCCTCGTTCATGAAATGGGTGGACACGAAGATCGTGACGTTGTCGCGCCGCGACAGGTCGGACAGGATCTGCCAGAAGCCATCGCGCGCGACCGGATCGACACCTGACGTCGGCTCGTCCAGGATCAGGACGTCGGGTGCGTGGATCATGGCGACCGCCAGCGACAGGCGCTGGCGCACACCGAGCGGCAGCGCATCGGGCAGCGCGTCGATGACGTCGGTGAGGTCGAAGTCTTCGACCATCTGGCGGACGCGGTCTTCGATGGTCTCTGGCGCGAGGCGGAACAGGCGTGCGTGCAGTTCCAGGTTCTGGCGGATCGTCAGCTCGGAATAGAGCGAAAAGGCCTGCGACATGTAGCCGACGCGCCGCCGGACATCCATGTCGTTGGGATCGACCTCATGCCCGAACAGCCTGGCTTCGCCTTCGCTCGCCGGCAGCAGCCCGGTCAACACCTTCATCGTCGTGGTCTTGCCGCAGCCGTTCGAGCCGAGGAAGCCGAAGATCTCGCCGCGAGCGATGCGGAAGCTCACATGATCGACGGCCGTGAAATCGCCGAACCGAACGGTCAGTTGCTCGGCCTCGATCGCGATGTCGCCGTCATGGTCGCCCGCGCGCGGCGGGATCACCACCTCTTTGTAACCCCGTCGCTGCGCCTCGGGGAGCAGGGCGATGAAGGCGGCGTCGAGATTGTCGGCGCCGGTCTGCTGCAGCAGTGCAGCCGGCGTGCCGGTGGCCAGTACCCGGCCGTCGTTCATTGCAACGAGCCAGTCGAAGCGCGCGGCTTCCTCCATATAGGCGGTCGCGACGATGACGCTCATGCCGGGACGATCCTTCCGGATCGTCTCGATCAACTCCCAGAACTGCCGGCGCGAGAGCGGGTCGACGCCAGTGGTCGGCTCGTCGAGGATCAGCAGGTCGGGATCGTGGATCAGCGCGCAGCAGAGGCCGAGCTTCTGCTTCATGCCGCCGGACAGCTTACCGGCGGGTCGGTCGGCAAAGGCAGCAAGGTCAGTGTCCTTGAGGAGCTGCTGTATGCGTTCCTCCCGCTCGCGCCGGTCGTGTCCGAACAGGCGGCCGAAGAAATCGACATTCTCGAAGACGGACAGAGTCGGGTAGAGATTCTTGCCCAGGCCCTGCGGCATATAGGCGATCTGCGGGCAGGTCCGTCGGCGATGCGCAGCGTCGGCCATGTCGCCGCCGAGCACGTGGACGCCGCCTCCCTGGATCGCGCGAGCCCCGGCGATCAGCGAAAGCAGGCTGGATTTTCCGACCCCGTCAGGTCCGATCAATCCAACCATGCGGCCTGCGGGAATGTCGAGCGTGATGCCGTCAAGTGCGCGAGTCCTGTCATAGGACAGCGCGACCGCCTCCAGGCGTATGACCGGCACCGCTGACTGATCGCCATTCGACGCGTCGCTCATTTGACCAGATGTTCCGTCAGTTGCGCCGGCCACGCGGCGTTCTGGTCGAGCCGGACGAAGGCCCGGCCGGGCAGGCCGGTCTTGACCTGCTCGATGTTTCTCCGCAGCAGGTCGGGGGAGATATGCGCGCGGACGCGGAACATCAGCTTCTGGCGCTCCTCCTCGGTCTCGACCGTCTTCGGCGTGAACTGGGCAACGCTGGCGACGAACGTCGCCTTGGCGGGAATCACCCATTGCGGCGCGGCGTCGAGCACGAGGCGGACCTCCGAGCCGATCGCGACGCGGCCTGCCTGCGCGGTCGGCAGAAAGAAGGTCATGTAGACGTCGCCGAGGTCGACGAGGTTGAGCACGCGTCCGCCGGCGGAGAGCACTTCGCCGGGCTGAGCCACGCGGAACTGGACGCGTCCATCGCGCGGCGCGCGCAGCGTCGAGTCGTTGAGGTCGGCCTTGATGCTCTCGATGGCCGCCTTCGCCGCCTCTACGGCAGCCTCGGCATCGACGACTTGTGCTTCAGCGGCACTGATCGCAGCTTCCGAGCCGGCGAGCTGGGCCTCCGATGCGGCCACGGCTGCGCGCGCGCCGTTGGCAGCCGCCCGGTCGTCGTCGAGCACCTGCTGCGACACGGCATTGGTCCTGATCAATTGCTCCGAGCGTTGCAGCTTTCGATCGGCCGCATCGAACTCCGCGCTGCGCTGGCTGATCACGGCGGTCGCCGTCTTCTTCTCGGCCTCGCGCTGGGTCACGAAACTCTTGGCCGTGTCGATTCCGATCGTGGCGCGGCGCAGTTGCGCCTGCGCCTGACGGTATAGCGCCTCGAGTTGCACGGTATCCATTTGCGCCAGCGCCTGTCCGGCAGAGACCAAATCGCCCTCTCTCACCAGGATGTCCTTGATCCGGCCCGGCGTCTTGGTCGCAATGTCGATTTCGACGGCCTCGATGCGGCCGTTGCCGCTGGCAAAGCCGAGCGGAAGGCTGTCACTGCCCAGCCTCTGCCAGGCGAGGTAGCCGCCCACGCCTAAGGCCACGACAAGGAGGGCGATCAGCCAGCGTTTTCGATTGCGCGTCATGGTCTAGACCGTTTCATCGACAGGCGGTGTCAGGTGGGGGTTTGAACCGGGTTTCGCCTTCGCCCGCTCGCGCAGGCGCTGGAACGTCACGTAGAGCATCGGCACCATGAAGATCCCGATCGAGCTGGCGGCGAGCATGCCGGCGAAAACGGCCGTGCCGACGGCACGGCGGCTGAGCTCGGCGGCACCGGTTGCGATGACGAGCGGCAGGAGACCGAGGATGAACGCAACCGACGTCATCATGACCGCGCGGAAGCGCATATGTGCCCCCTGGATCGCCGCATCGTGGAGCGCCACGCCCGCCTCGCGCCGCTCCTTTGCGAACTCCACGATCAGGATGCCGTTCTTGGCAGCGAGCGCGATCAAGACCACGAGGCCGATCTGGCCATAGAGATCGAGATTGAGGCCGGCGACCTTGATCCCGACATAGGAGCCGAGCACACCGACGACGACCGAGAGCAGCACCGGGATCGGGATCACGGTGCTTTCGTAGAGCGCGACCAGGAACAGATAGGCGAACAATACCGCGAGCATCAGCACGATGCCGGTCTGGCCGGCGGCTTGCTGCTCCTGATAGGCGGTGCCGGTCCATTCGAAGCTGTAGCCCGTCGGCAGCACGGTGTTCGAGATCTCCGCCATGGTTGCAATCGCGGTGCCGGACGAGATGCCTGGCGCCGGGCTGCCGTTCACCGTCACCGAGCGATAGTTGTTGTAGCGGGTGATCACCTGCGGTCCGGTCACGATCTTGATGCCGGCTAGCGAGCGTATCGGCACCATCTGGCCAGTGTCGTTGCGCAAGAAGATCCGCCAGATGTCGGAGATATCGGCGCGATCGAACGCCTCGCCCTGGACGTTGACCTGCCAGGTGCGGCCGTACAGGTTGAAGTTGTTGACGTAGATACCGCCGAGCGTCGCCTGCAAGGCGGTGAAGATGTCGCTGACGGTAACGCCGAGCGCCTGCGCCTTGCGGCGGTCGATGTCGAGAAAGATCGAAGGATTGGTCGCCGTGAACGTCGAGAAGACGCGCGCCAGCCTTGGATCGGCGTTGGCGGCGCTGATCAATGCGCTGGTGACGCTGGAGATGGCCGCAGGGCTCTGTCCTTCCAGCGCCTCGAGCTGGTATTCGAACCCGCCGGAGGTGGAGAGGCCGATGATCGGCGGCATGTTGAAGGGCAGCACGTTTGCCTGCGGGATCTGCGCACCGGCTGCGAAGGTTTGCGCGATTAACGCCTGTGCAGAATCGGCCGCAGCCTTGCGATCGGCAAAAGGCTTGAGTCGGGTCACGACCAGCGCGCTGTTCGGCTCGGATGCCCCGTCGAGCAGTGAGAAGCCGATGACGGCGAGCACGTGATCGACTGCCGGCATTTTCTTCAGGATGTCTTCGATCTTTTGGGTGACCTCGCTGGTGCGTGCGACCGACGCGCCGTCGGGGAGTTGCACCGATGTGAAGAAGGCGCCCTGGTCTTCCTCGGGGAGGAAGCCCGTCGGCGTGATCAGCGACATGCCGAAGATCGCACTCGCGAACACGACAGCCAGCAGGAGGGAAAGGGTCGCCATGCGCAACAGCCGGCGAACGCCGCTGCTGTAGCACTCGCGCAGCCAGTCGATGCCGCCAAGCACGCGCCCGATGATGCCGCCCCTAGGTCCGGTGTGGCGCAGGAACAGCGCGCAGAGCGCCGGCGACAGTGTCAGCGCGTTCAATGCCGAGATGATCATCGCTGCGCTGATCGTGACCGCGAACTGGCGAAACAGCGTGCCGGAAATGCCCGGAATGAACGCGATTGGTACGAACACGGAGAGCAGCACCAGCGTGATCGCGATGATCGGTGCAGTGATCTGCGTCATGGCCTTCTTGCTGGCCTCGACCGGGGACAGATCCGGCTCCTCCTCCATGACGCGTTCCACGTTCTCGACCACCACGATCGCGTCGTCCACCACGATGCCGATGGCGAGCACCATTGCGAGCAGCGACACCGTATTGGCCGAATAGCCGACCACCAGCAGCACGGCGAAAGTGCCGATCAGGCTCACGGGAACTGCCACGGCCGGGATCACGGTGGCGCGGAGATTGCCAAGGAAGAGGTACACCACGATCACGACCAGGACGAAGGCCTCGGCAAGCGTCCGCAGGACTTCGGTGATCGTATCCCACACGAAGCCCGTGGAATCGTATTGCACGAGGTAGCTGAGCCCGGTCGGGAAACGCTTGGACAGGCGTTGCATCGTGGCCGCGACTGCCTTCGCGGTCGTCACGGCGTTGGCGCCCGGTGCAAGATAGATCGCGATCGGCACGGCAGAGCGTCCATCGATCCGCGCTTCGCTGTCGAGGTTTTGCGCGCCCATCTCGACCCGCGCAACGTCCTTCACCAACAGCGAGGAGCCGTCCGGATTCGCGCGCAGCACGATGTTGGCGAATTGATCGGTGGTGGCGAGCCGGCCAAGGGTTTGCACATTGAACTGGAATTGCTGGTCATCGCTGATCGGCCGCGCACCGATGCGGCCGACCGGCGCCTGAACGCTTTGCGTACGGATCGCGGCAATGACGTCCGACGGAGTCAGATTGAGGCTGGTCAGCCGCTGCGTATCGAACCAGATCCGCATCGAGTAGTTCATCTTGGCGAACAGATTGGTCTGGCCGACGCCCGGCGTGCTGGCGAGGGCATCAAGCACGTTGATGATGGCGTAGTTGGTGATGAAGAGTGGATCCTGCTGTCCGTCGGCGCTGTAGAGCACCAGGAATTGCAGGATGGCCGAGGACCGCTTGCGTACCGTCACGCCCTGCTGCTGGACCTCCGTCGGCAATTGCGACAGCGCGCTCTGGACGCGGTTGTTGACGTTGACGGTGTTAATGTCTGGATTGGTGCCGAGCGCGAACGAGACCGTCAGCGTGTAGGTGCCGTCATTGGCGCTGGTCGATTTCATGTAGAGCGCGCGGTCGACGCCGATGACTTGCGCCTCCAGTGGCTGGGCGACGCTACCTTCGACCACCTCCGCCGATGCCCCGGGGAAGGTGGCGGAGACCGAAACCTGCGGCGGCACGATGTCCGGAAACTGCGCCACCGGGATCTGCGTCAGCGCGAGCGCGCCGGCGATGGTGATGATGAACGCGATCACCATCGCCAGTCGGGGACGATCGATGAAGATCGCGGACATCATGGCTTGGTGCCCACCGCTTTGCCGGAAGTGCCGGTGTCGCCCGTAGCGGCGTTCATGTTCGACAGGATCAGCGGGCTTGCCGGACCGGGTGCGACGACTTGGCCGGGACGGGCCCGCTGCAGGCCCTCGACAATGACCCTGTCACCGGCGGTGAGCCCGCTGATCACGGCGGCAATGGTCGGCGTCGATTGTCCGAGCTTGATGCGGTGTTGCTCGGCCTTGTTGTCCGCACCGACGGTGAGAACATAATCACCCTGCTGGTCCGAGAGCACGGCAGAGCGGGGGATTGCCAGCACCTCGACCGGCTCGACGCCTTCGAGCACGACGGTGACGAATTCGCCGTCGGTGAGTTCATGAACGGTCACGCCCGCGGCCGAAGGTGCCCGCAGGATGGGGTTGGCGATCTCGCCGCGCACGGTGACCGTGTCGGTGTTTTGCGCGATGGTGTTGTCGACGAAATTCAGCTTGCCGGATTGGCCATACATGCGGCCGTCGGGGAGTCGCAACCTGATCACCACGGCTTCCAGGCCGCCTTTCGGACCATAGCGCTCGCGCAATTCCAGCCCCTGGCGAAGCGGCACGGGGAAGGTGACGTACATCGGGTCCTGGCTGACGATGGTGGTCAGCACGCCTGAACTCGGACTGACGACGTTGCCTTCGGTGACCGAGGTGCGTCCGATCTTGCCGTCGATCGCTGCGCTGATCACGGTGTAGTCGAGATTGATCCGGGACGCCTCGACCTGTGCCTGCGCGGCCTGAACCTGCGCTTCCAGGCTGCGCTGGTTCGCGATCGCCGCGTCATAGGTCGATTGCTGTCCGGCCGGTCCGCCGAGCAGCGTGCGTGCGCGCTCGGTGGTCAGTTTGGCATTCTCGAGCGTCGCTTGGAGCTGTGCTACCTGTGCCTGCTTTGCCTCGAGGTCGGCTTCGAAGGGGCCGCGTTCGAGATGATAGAGCTGATCCCCAGTCTTGATTTCAGCGCCTTCGACGAACAGCCGCTTTTCCAGAAACGCGGTGACGCGTGCGACGACGTTGACGCGATTGATCGCCTCGATCCGCCCGATGAATTCGTTGCTCTCGGTGATCGGCCGCTCGGCCGCTTCCACGACACCGACCGCAGCAGGGCCAGTGGGAGCAGCCTGGGTCCAGGCTGTCCCGCCGGTGAAGATCGTCACAAGGCTTGCCGCCAGCAGTCTGACCGAGGCTTGCGCAAGGTCCATCATCTGCTCCTTGCTCCGGCCTGGAAAATCAGTAGCTCAGGCCTCGCTTACTCCCGTGGCGTGCGGTTGCTGCGTGCAGGCTCGTCGTAGCCTTTGCGACGGCTGTAGAACATCAGCGCGATCAGGCCGCAGCCCGAGACCAGTATGAAGATCGCGGCGACTCCCAGGATGATGTTGCCGTAGAGCGGCATGGGCGTCGCCTGCCACACAGCGACGCAATACCAGGTGGCCACAATGAGAAGGACGGCCAGCACGGCCGCAAGGAGCCATTGGTTCTTCGTGTGCATGGTGTCCTCCATCGTCTGGTTGAGAGCCCGAATCGTCGTCATGACAAACCCGCCGCCGAAGGACTGCGTCGGTTTGCGACGGCTCTAGCGCCACCGCCATCCGCATTGACGACGACCGCGATGCCACCAGCAGACCCAGCGGCGCCTGCGCCGCTGCGGCGGTGGCGGCGGTCGCCCCCAACCGGGTCCGGGTCCCCAACCGGGGCCAGTTCCAGGTCCCCAGCCGGGTCCAGGTCCCCATTGCGCTTGCGTCACGAGATCGGATGGCGTCCCGGCCTGCCCGAGATCGGGGGCGATCGGCATGGCTTCCGCGGTCTCGATCAAGCGAACGCCGATGGCGCCGATTGCTACGGCGGCAACGGCATTCTGGGCAAAGCCGAGGAAAGCACGGCGAGTGGGAACGTTCATCATCTTCTCCTCTCTTGTCACGCAGTCCGCCGCACGGACTGCAGCGCGTAGAGCAGCCACGCCAGGCCGTGCGAAATGAGGTCGACCCCCAGCAGGAATCCGAGGGCCCAGATGCTGATGTCGGGGAATCCGAGCAGGATCACGAGACCTGCGAGCGTTGCAAAGGCGCCGGAGATGAGCATCATCCATCCGTTCTGCCGCCAATGCGCGAAACTCAGCACGCAGCGAATGGCGCCCGAGGCGAACAGTATCGCGCCGAGGAAGTAGGTCAGGATGAGAGCGCCTGACACAGGCTGGCCGAGCAGCAGGAAACCGAGCCCCAGATAGAGCCCGCCAAGCAGAACCTGCCACAGGAAGCCGCCCCATCCTTTGGTCCAGAAGGCGTGCATGATCTCGAACGCGCCGGCCGCGATCGCGATCACGCCGATCAGCTTGACGCTGATGAGAGTTGCAAACACGACGTCGCCGAGAGCAAAGAGGCCGGCGGCGATCAGCACGATGCCAAGAAGCGCGCAGACCCAGAACGGGGGCGGAACGAGCCCCTCGATCTCGGTTCGGCTGTCATAGGCTGTCATGCCATTCTCCTCATCGGCAATGGCTCGATCGACACGCCTGAATGCTAGCTTGGAACCCGCAACGCCGACATCCGACGAAACCCTGAGCAGTGGCGCGGGAATATTCCCATTGGCATGAATGTCGGCGCTGCGCTCACGCGAGAGGCGCGGCGGATCGCTATCGCCGTCCCCTCGGCCCCAGCGTCAGATTCGTGACGCCGGCTGCAAGATTGAGCCCGATCGATCGCTCGATGGAGAGCGGCTGTAGCATGACGCTGCGTCGTGAGCCGCCGATCAGGACATTGGCGCCGAGGCCGGGCCCCAGAGCGAAATTACCACTCGCGCCCACATAGTTGCCGCGCAAGGTGCCGGGGCCGATGCGCGAATTCTTCGCGAGCACGGCCCAGGAGAGGGTGCCTGCGCTCGTCACGCCGATATCAAGGCCAACGCGGCGGATCCGCCCCTCATAGATGTACTGCCGGGCCGGGTTTCGCGCATAGAATACACAGCGCAGCGTCTGCGCCGATCCGAGCACCAGCCCGACGCGCGGGTTGCTGAAACACAGGAGCCGGCCGACCCTGAAGGTCTCGGCGCACGCGGGCAGGGTGAATGTGGACAGCAGCGCCGATGCGCCGATCACTGCAACGATCCGTGTCATTCGCATGTCACGCCTCCATGTGCGTCTTGGTGTCGGCGGCCGCGGCTCCCGGCCGCCGGTCCTGGCGAAGCCAGAAGGTAAGACCAAGGCCGATGAGGAGCATGGCGCCCAGCAGAAAGAAGAGGAACGACTGCTTCAGCCAGGATATCGCCGGAACGGCCAAGCCCATCGCAAGGCCGAGGAAGGCAATTTGCAGCGACAGAAGACTGACGCCCGCCAGGAACGTTCCGAGCGCGAGCAAAGTCAGAAGAACAAGGCCGGTTGCCGGTGTCGGAAGCAACTGCTGCACGCCCGACACCAGGATGATGTTCATCGTAATCAGGACGGCGACCCAGTGCAGCGCCTGTGTCCAGATCAACCGCAACTTGGCTTCCTTAGCCTCGACCTCCGGCCATTTCGTGATGACGCAGACCACGCCGATGGCGAGTGCCAGGAACTCCCAATAGCCGACCAGGGGCTGGTGCGAGACATTGGTGTAGGCGACGCCCGCAATCGCCAGCACCAGCGCCACGACATAAGGAAGCTGCTGCCACAGGAAATGGGCCATGCTCGAATACGTTGGGTGAGCGTCGCCGCTCTCCGCCTGCTGCGTATCCATCTCGCGCTCAGTGTTGTTCATGGGTCACCCACGCGTGATTTGCCGTTGCCGAGCGTCAGTCTGGGGCCATCGCCGAGGTAGTCCTCGACGTAGAATCGGATGATCGCGACCCGGCCGATGGCAACCAGCGGCATCGCCAGCGCAATGCCCATGACGCCGAACAGCGCGCCCAACAGAACGATCGCGACCAGGGTCCAGGCCGGCGGGATTTCCACGGCGTGGCGCTGGATCAGCGGGCCGATCACATAGCCTTCGACTGATTGGATGATGGTGTAGACCACCATGGCCCAGATCAGCAGTGAGCCGCCGAGAGGCATCGCGACGAGCGCAATCGGAATGGCGGCAACGATCGGCCCGAGATAGGGGATGAAATTCGACAATCCCGCCTGCAGCCCAAGCACGAACGGACCGGGCAGCCCGATGAGGTAAAGCGCGACCCAGACGCACAGCGTCATCAGGATGATGCGGATCAGTTGTCCGACGAACCAGAGCCGCATGACGTTGCCCATCTC
Organism: Bradyrhizobium sp. UFLA05-89; assembly: GCF_059803475.1. NCBI lineage: Bacteria > Pseudomonadati > Pseudomonadota > Alphaproteobacteria > Hyphomicrobiales > Nitrobacteraceae > Bradyrhizobium > Bradyrhizobium sp. UFLA05-89. The sequence goes on from NZ_JBANBA010000003.1 coordinate 22,544, forward strand.
GTCCATCACCTCGCGCGTTCGTGCCCGATATGACGGCTTCACCAGCATCACCAGGCTTTCGCGATGGCTGGTGGGATCGAATGCAAAGAGGATTCCGAGGAACAGGATCACGAGCGTGGCGGTCAGTACGCTCGAGGCGCCTCCCAGCACGAACTGGGCGTGGCTGAGGAGCCGGCCCTGATCGGAGAACAGCCATTGCGCGAAATCCCGGCCCCATTCCGGGCCGAGCAGATCGACGCCGTACGACAACAGGTGCTCCTGGAGGATGTCGAGCTGGGCGTCCATCACCTTGAGCAATATGCGCGTCTGCTCCGGCAGCTTGCGTGCGCCCCACACGAGACCAAGTCCCGACAGAGCAGTGAGGAACAGCAGCACGAGCGTCAATCGCCAGGCCCGCTTGAGCGGGAGGGCGGGAGCGAGCGCCCGCGCGGCGGCATCCAGCAAGGCCGCAAACAGCACGCCGGCGAAGACGACGAGGAGGCTCGAAACGGATTGCCACGCCAGGAACAGTGCGACGCATGCGGCAAGCAGAGTGAGTCCAGTCGTGAGCAGGCTGCGCCGGCCGTCGCCTCCGATGGGGTCGGCTTCGTCGCGCCGCACCGCCTCGCGCAGCCTGTCTTGTCCGATCCGGGTGTCGCTCATCGACCGACCAATTCGTGGGATCTCATCCCTTTTTCTAGGTACGAACCCGACGGCTGCCATAGTGTGGATGCTTGCCGCCGCGATGGCGCCAGTAGCGGTGCTTCGTCGGGTTGGTGTTCGTATTGGGTGTGGTGGTGCTGGGCGCGGCTGCGCCTGTTTCTTTCGGCGCGGCCACGCTCTTGGTGTCGGACTGCGCCAGAGAGGGCCACGAAGGTGCGATCGCTGCTGCAAGTCCAAGGATCAGAATACCGCAGAGGGCCCGGGTGTTCATGCTCGCCTCCAATGTACGACCAGCGACTAAGTTCAGATCGAGATAGCTCCGATGGTGAGCGCATAGATACCGGCGCACGCAGCGACCACCAACGCTGCGAATGCGACGGCTTCGAATGGCCTGAAGGTCGGCTCCTTGCGCTCGCGCTTTGCGAGAAAGAATAGCACCGTTCCGGGTGCGTACAGGATGGACGACAGCAGCAGGAACTTGGGACCGCCCGCATAGATCATGCCGGCGGCATAGAGCGTCGCGACGGCCGAGCGGACCCCGTCGACGGTGCGGGCGCGTTCGCCGGCATGGTAAGTTTCGCTTACCGACGCCAGCTTCAGCCCATATGCCGCAACGAAGAAATACGGGATCAGCGTCATCGCACTGGTCATCTTGAGCGCGAGCGTGAAGGCATATTCCGCAAACCAGGTGACGAGCAGGAAAGCCTGGATGACGCAATTGGTGAGCCAGAGCGCGCCCACCGGGACCTGATGCGCGTTCACGTTTGCGAGGAAGGAGGGCATGGTGCGGTTCAGCGCCGCCGAATGCAGGACTTCAGCTGCGAGCAGCGACCATGACAGGTAGTTTCCGAGGATCGAGATCAGCAGCCCGATGCTGATGAAGATGCTGCCCCAGCGCCCGACCATCGCCTCCATCACACCGGCCATCGAAGGCGTCGGAAGCGCCGCCAGTGCCTCGCGAGGCAGCACGCCGTAGGACAGAAGCGTCACGAGGACGAGAAGGCTCAAGACGATCAGGAAGCCGAAAACGGTCGCAACCCCGATATCGGAGCGGTCCCTCGCATAGCGGGAGTACACGCTTGCGCCCTCGATCCCGACGAACACGAAGACGGTGAGCAGCATTGTACCGCGGACCTGCGTGAAGACGTCCGCAAGAGCCGGCTCGTCCGTTCCCCAAAAGCTTTGCGAGAGCCGTTCGGCGTCCACGGCAAAGATCGCCACGGTGATGAACGCCAGGATCGGGACGATCTTGGCGTAGGTTGCGATCGTGTTGAGGGTGGTCGCTCCCTTGATGCCGCGCAGCACCAGGACATGGACGCCCCACAGCAGCACGGATGCCGCCGCGATCGCCGTCGGCGTCGTGCCATCGCCGAACATGGGAAAGAACTGCCCGAGCGTGGCCTTGATCAGGATGAGACAGGTGACGTCGGCAAGACAGCAGCCAATCCAATAGCCGGCGGCGCAAGCAAAGCCGATGTAATCGCCGAATCCGGCCCTGGCGTAAGCATAGATGCCGGCGTCGAGCTCCGGCTTGCGGCGTGCGAGCGCCTGGAACACCAGCGCCAGCATCAGCATGCCGGTACCGGCAATGACCCAGGCGATGATCGCCCCAAGCACGCCCGTGGCGCGACCGAAGGATGCGGGCAATGCGAAGATGCCCGAACCCACCATCGACCCGATCACGAGCGCGGTGAGCGCACTGCGTGACAGCGTTTGAGCGGCCTCGTTCGACGAAGGAGCCATGACAGAGAATGGCCTTCCGATCGGAAATGGGCCTGATACGACAGTCCGCGGGGAATCGCGGGATGGCGGCCGGCCGACAAGCCTGCAACCTTAGAGGCGGTTTTCCCGCCCGCACATCAGGGATTCTCTGTAGAGGGCGATGGCCGTAAATCGGCATCGCCGGCCTCGCGCGGAGCGCCGCCTTCAGGCTTCTGCAACCTGTTGGTCGGAACGCGACGGCGAACCGGCTGCCGCCGCCCGCGCCACGAATACGAAGCTCGACCGAAAGAACTCGCCTGTCTTGGCGAGCTCGGCTGCCAGCCGCCTGGCGTGCTCCAGCGCCGCATCCAGATCGGCGTGCTCGCATCCGGTCAGGTCCGGGAACAAGCCATATCGATCGACGATGTGAAAGAAGTAGCGCATGCGGCTGCATTAAGCTCGCGCGTGGACGGCTTCCAGTGACAAACCCGTAAGGCGCCTCCGCCAAAGGGATGACAAGCGGTCCGGCAGCTTGCGCTCCCGTAAGGTCGAGGCGAGCCTCCCCGGACTAGGGGAATCCTACCTCGGTTCCTCGGGTGATCAGCCGATGTCCGGGACCTGCGCATCGGAATAGCCTGATCTGATCCCGTCGACGCGCGAGAGGAGGAAAGCGATGTCGAACTATGATCAGAATCTGGCGGCCTCAGGCCAGGCCGGCGGCAGCGCGATTGCGATTGACGCCGGACTGCGCGACTACATGTTGCGGATCTACAATCACATGGCCACGGGTGTCGGCGTGACTGCGGTTGCGGCGTGGCTGGCCTACCAGCTGGTTGATCCCGCCTGGCTGCAAAGTCCGGTGATGTGGATCTTCATACTGGCGCCGCTCGCGCTGGTATTCTTTCTGGGATCGCGCATCAATACGCTGTCGGTCTCCACCGCACGGCAGCTTTTCTTTCTCTATGCCGCGCTCGTCGGCATATCGCTCTCGATCCTGCTCCACATCTACACGAGCGCCTCGATCACACGCGTGTTCTTCGTCACCGCAGCGACCTTCGGCGCACTCAGCCTATTCGGATACACGACGCGGCGCGACCTGTCCGGGGTCGGCACCTTCCTGTTCATGGGCCTGATCGGCATCATCATCGCCAGCCTGGTCAACCTCTTCCTGAGGTCGACCGGGCTCGACTGGCTGATCTCGATCGTAGGTGTCGGCGTCTTTGCAGGCCTCACGGCTTACGACACGCAGCGCATCAAGGCGATGTACGACAGCGCGGACGATGAGACGTCGGCAGGCCGGAAGTCCGTTCTCGCCGCGCTGTCGCTCTACCTCAACTTCATCAACCTGTTCATGATGCTGCTGCGCCTTCTCGGCAATCGTCGCTGAAGCGGCGGAAGGCGGCGTCAAGCCGCCGGCCGCTCCGCTGCGCTGGCGAGCGCGTCGCGCAGCATCTTTTCCTTGCTCTCGTCCAGCGATGTCTTCAGCACGACGCCGCCGGCGTCCTTGATCTCCTTGAGCACCTTGTCCGCCGTCATGTGCTTGATCAGGACGAACAAGGCTGCGTTGCCGGTGTGGAGGTTACCGGACAGTTCCTTCATGAAGGCATCGTCGATGCCGAAATCGGACAGCGCGCCGCCGAGCGCGCCCGACGCCGCCCCGACCGCGACACCGAGAATCGGGTTCAGGAACAAGACGCCGATCAGGAGCCCCCAAAAGCTTCCGGTCATCGCTCCCACGGCCGTCGTGTTGACGAGCTGATTGAGCTTGATGCCGCCGGTATCGGTTTTGACGGCGATCACGGCGTCGCTGATGGTGATGAGGTATTCCTTCTGCAATTTGAGGAGCCGCTGACGCACCTCCTCGGCTTTTGCCTCGGTCGGGTACACGATCGCGACGAGATCGGACATCGAAACCTCCTTAAGCTTTAAGCTTTGTCGGCTGGGCGGAATGCTGCTGATGGTGCGCTCCGGCGCGACGGTAGTCCGCGGGCGCTACGCACGGCATCGGAGAAAACCCTGGGCTCAAAGGATGAATGTTCTGATGCGCGAAGGGGCACGCGCGAGGCGATCGGCGTCGTCGCCGGCGAGGAGGGAAATCCTGATCCGCGACTAGGTAATCACCCGATATTCCCTGCAGGTCCGAAAGCGCATGGTCGCAAGCATCGACAATAGCCGATTGGCGAGGACGCTTCCGACTGCGCGAGGCCTCCATGACTACGACGTCATCGATCCAGAAGCTTTCGCTGTTTGCGCTGACTGCGATGGTGGTCGGCTCGATGGTCGGCTCGGGCATCTTCTCGTTGCCGCGGACCTTCGGTATCGCAACCGGTCCGTTCGGAGCCATCTTTGCCTGGTGCATCGCCGGCGGCGGCATGTACACGCTGGCCCGCGTTTTCCAGTCGCTGGCCGAACGCAAGCCCGATCTCGACGCCGGCGTCTATGCCTATGCCAAGGCGGGATTTGGCGACTATCCGGGCTTCCTCTCGGCACTCGGCTACTGGTCCGGGAGCTGCATCGGCAATGTCTCCTACTGGGTGCTGATCAAGTCGACGCTCGGCGCGTTCTTTCCCGTGTTCGGCGATGGCAACACTGTCACCGCGATCATCGTCGCTTCCATCGGCATCTGGCTGTTCCACTTCATGATCTTGCGCGGCGTGCAGCAGGCGACCGCGATCAACACCATCGTCACCATCGCCAAGATCGTGCCGATCCTGGTCTTCATCGCGATCCTGATCTTCGCCTTCAAGGCGGACATGTTCCGCGCCAATTTCTGGGGCGGCGAGGGCATGCCGGACAAGAGCCTGTTCGAGCAGATTCGCGCGACCATGCTGGTCACGGTGTTCGTCTTTCTCGGCATCGAGGGCGCCAGCGTCTATTCGCGCTATGCCAGGGAGCGTTCCCATGTCGGAGCTGCAACGATCCTCGGCTTCGTGATCGTGACGAGCCTGATGGTGTTCGTCACCATGCTGCCCTATGCCGTGCTCCCGCGCGCCGAGATCGCGGATATGCGCCAGCCGTCAATGGCGACGGTGCTGGAGGCGGTCGTCGGGCATTGGGGCGCCGTCTTCGTCAGTATTGGACTCCTGATCTCCGTGTTGGGCGCCTATCTCGCCTGGTCGCTGATCTGCGCCGAAGTGCTCTCTGCCGCCGGCCGGACGCGAGACATGCCGGCGGTGTTCGGCACGGAGAACGCGAACAAGGTGCCGGCCGCGGCGCTGTGGTTGACGAACGTGGTCGTCCAGCTCTTCGTCATTAGCACCTATTGGTCGCGAGACGCCTTTGCATTCATGCTCAATTTGACGAGCGTCATGAACCTCATTCCGTTTTTCCTGGTCGCCGCCTATGGGCTCTTGCTGGTCAGTCGGGGCGAGACCTATGAGAAGCGTCCGGACCAGCGCAGACGCGACATGATCTTCACCGGCATCGCCGTCGTCTACACGCTGTTCCTGATCTATGCGGCCGGGATGAAATACCTGCTGCTGGCCGCCATTCTCTACGCGCCCGGTACGGTTTTGTACTTCTGGGCTCGACTGGAGCAGAAGGCAAAGGTCTTCAAGCCGGTCGAATGGATCATCTTCATCGTGGCTGTGGTCGGCGCTGTGGTCGGGATTCACGGACTGGCCACCGGCTACATCACCATCTAGGCAAGACCCTCTAAGCAAGGCAGTTGCCATGGCAAAGCAAGCTTCGGATTCCTCCACTGCATTCGGCGTGCATTCTGAGGTCGGACAGTTGCGCAAGGTGATGGTCTGCTCGCCGGGCCGCGCCCATCAGCGCCTGACGCCCTCCAATTGCGACACGCTGCTGTTTGACGACGTGCTCTGGGTCGACAACGCCAAGCGCGATCATTTCGATTTCGTGCAGAAGATGCGCGACCGCGGCATCGAAGTGGTCGAGATGCACAACCTGCTCACCGAGACCGTCGCGATCCCCGAGGCCAGGAAATGGATTCTCGACAACCAGGTCGTTCCCAACCAGGTCGGGCCGGATCTCGTCGATGACCTGCGCGCCTATCTGGAAAGCCTCAAGCCGCGTGACCTGGCCGAAACCTTGATCGGCGGTGTTTCCACCTACGATTTTCCGGACGCCCATGGCGGCGAAACGCTGCGGCTCATTCGCGAGGCAGCCGGCATGACCGAGTATCTGCTGCCGCCACTGCCGAATACGCTGTACACGCGCGATACGACCTGCTGGATCTATGGCGGCGTCACCCTCAATTCGCTCTATTGGCCGGCGCGGCATGAAGAGCCGATCCTCGCCACGGCCATCTACAAGTTCCATCCGGATTTTGCGGGCAAGGTCAACGTCTGGTGGGGTGACCCGACCCAGGATCATGGCCTCGCAACGCTGGAAGGCGGCGACGTGATGCCGATCGGCAAGGGCAACGTCCTGATCGGTCTCAGCGAGCGCACCTCGCGGCAGGCGATCAGCCAGCTTGCTGCGGCCTTATTCAAGAAGAAGGCGGCCGAGCGCGTGATCGTGGCCGCAATGCCCAAGCTCCGCGCAGCGATGCATCTCGATACAGTGTTTACCTTCGCCGATCGCGACTGTGTGCTGATCTATCCCGACATCGTCGATACCATCAGGGCGTTCTCGTACCGGCCCGCAAACAACGCCACCGGCATCGAGTTGCGCAAGGACGACAAGCCGTTCGTGCAGGTCATCGCGGAAGCACTGGGCCTGAAGAAGCTGCGCGTCATCGAGACCGGCGGCAGCGCCTATATGCGCGAGCGCACGCAGTGGGACAGCGGTGCCAATCTGGTCTGCGCGTCGCCCGGGGTCGTATTCGCCTACGACCGCAACACCTACGCCAACACTTTGCTGCGCAAGGAGGGGATCGAGGTCATCACCATCGTCGGCGCAGAACTCGGCCGTGGCCGGGGGGGCGGTCACTGCATGACCTGTCCGATCACGCGGGATGCGGTGGACTATTAGGCGGCAGACCTGAGCGCTCGGTGACCGTGGCGGAATAGGTTCCGCCGCCACGTCGAGAGAGGCATCTTCGGAGGCCTTTTAGTATCTGTTGCATTGATGTTGAGCGTCGGCCCGCGGCCGGTTTGGCACGAAATGCACAGTCGTGCGCTTGATCTCACATATTCGGGATTTCAATCCGCACAGGGCTCTACTTGGTAGTGTACCCGGCCCGGGGGTGTATAATCGCGCAAGCCCGAGGGCGCGGGTTCTGATCCAGAGATGATCATCCGGCGTAGCGTCGAGGGGCAGGGAGCGACTCTCGCGTTCGGGAACATTGAAGGCTTGGCATTGAGCTTCGATGCCGAGGTCGCTCAAAAAGTGAGTGCGTACCGTGAAGCTACGTGGCTCTCCCATCTGCGAGTCAAGTCGAGCCGGCGTCGGGGAATGGCTGCCAATCGGTCCGGAGGAACAACTGGCCGACGCGCAGCCGAACGCCAACCTGGTGTCGCTCCAGGAGTGTATCCAGCAGCGGATCGCGTCCGATCTTCACGATTCGACCTGCCAGTATCTGATCGCCGCGAGCCTCGGCCTGATGCGTCTGCGCAGCTGCCTGAATGATCCGGCTGGAGCTGCGCGGCTATGTGACGAGATTGATGCCTCGATCGACGAAGCGCTGCGGGAAATCCGAGCGTTCGCCTATCTGCTGCACCCGCAGAATCTGACCGTCGACGGTCTGAAAGCAACGATTGAACGCTATTCGCGGGGATTTTCCGCGCGGACATCCCTGCACGTCACGACCAGGATTTCGTCGGATATCGATCGCTTGTCGCGAGACAAGCAGCATGCGTTGCTTCGGGTCATCCAGGAGGCCCTCACGAACGTCTTTCGTCATGCGAAGGCGACGGAAGTGAGAATCGCCATCGCCTCGACCGGCAGCCATTTTCAACTGACGGTCAGTGACAACGGGCGAGGATTTCCGGCTGACCGTACGAGATCCGGCACGAGGGCTGTGATGGGCGTCGGCATTCCGGCCATGCGGGCCAGATTGCAGCAGATTGGAGGCACTCTGCATTTCCAGTCCGACTCGGCGGCGCGACATTCCGGCACCACATTGCTGGCGGTGTTGCCGCGCGATTTCGTCGCAAGCAAACGCAACAGGAAGACCACAACAGTGGCGAGGGTCCACGCAGGCACATCGTGAAGGAAGAAAACTGATCACCGGTGGTGGCCGAAATCATCTCTCGCGCCTGGCGTCTGGGGCAGCCACCGTGTCAAGAAAATGGAGTGCGCTGCCATGAAGCGGTTTCTCATTGCAGATGATCACGAGGCCGTGCGGTCGGGCTTGCGAGCCGTGCTCGAGCAGCGGGCGGATTGGGAGGTGGTCGCTGAAGCCAATGACGGCAGCAAGGCTGTTGCCGCTGCGATCGCCAACCAGCCCCACGTCGCCATCGTCGATTTTTCCATGCCGCGCATGACGGGGGTGGAAGTCGCGCGGCGGATCAGGGAATACCCGCTTCAGACCGAGGTGCTGATCTTCACGGTGCACAATTCCAGCCTGCTCGCGCAGGAGGCGTTCCAGGCAGGTGCGCGCGCCTTCCTGCTGAAGTCCGACGCCAACAAGCTGCTGCTGGCGGCGGTCGAGGCGCTCCTGGCGCACAAGCCGTTCTGTAGCAGGAGCTGTCAGAACGAACTGGATCGCGGCGTGGCCCCCGGCATGGACAGCAGGCAGGCGCTCACCCCGCGTGAGCAGCTCGTCGTCAAGCTGGTTGCGGAGGGCTACAGCAACAAAGGCATCAGCTCCATCCTGGACCTCAGCGTCAAGACGACGGAGGCGCACCGGGCGGCGGCGATGCGCAAGCTCGATGTGAATTCGACGGCCGGACTGGTCCGTTACGCGGTGCGGGCCGGGCTGATCGAGGTATGAGGCCTTTGAGTACAATCGCCGAGGGATTTCAGGGTTTTGTGGGATAACCCGCTGGACCCCGACCGGTATGATCGCTCGATGTTTCTGCCGGTCGCCTCCATCGATCGCCCGATGGGCTCGCGGGCCGGCATACGGGAACGACGTCGTGAAGCGCATCGTGATTGCGGATGATCATGAAGTCGTGCGCTCCGGGCTGCGGGCGATCGTCGAAACCCGCTCCAACTGGATCGTCAGCGGGGAGGCCACCAATGGCGAGCAGGCGGTCGCGTTGGCGTTGGAGACACGGCCCGATATCGTGATCGTCGACTATTCGATGCCGCTCATGAACGGGCTGGAGGTCAGCCGTCGTCTCAAGGCGCTGCATGTGCGCACGGAAGTGCTGATCCTGACGATGCACGAGAATGAGGAGCTGCTGACCGAGGCCATCCTGGCGGGAGTCCGTGGGTTCCTGTTCAAATCGGACGCCAGGAACCACCTGATTTCCGCCATCGAGGCGCTGCTCGACGGCCGACCTTACTTCACCAGCCTGCTGCTGGAGAAGCTGCTCCACGACTACCAGCTCAACAAGCAGAACAAGTCGGCCATGCTGCTCACCTCGCGCGAGCAGAGCGTGGTTCAGCTCATTGCTGAAGGACATACCAACAGGTCCATCAGCACCATCCTGAAGCTGAGCGTGAAGACCGTCGAGACGCACCGCGCCTCGGCGATGCGCAAGCTCGGAATGTCGTCGACGGCTGAGCTGGTTCGCTATGCCATTCGCAAGAGACTGGTGGCGCCGTGAAGGGTCGCTTGGGGAGGGCCGTATCTCGGTGATGGGCCCCGACGCAGCGCGATCAGCAGCCTCGACAGATCGCCAGCTTGCCGTCGAGGTCGCTCTCTTCGCGTGTGGGCCGAAGGTCGCTCGCAAGAGACGGATCCTCGCTCCGTGTTACCTGCCGCTCGGCGGGCAGAGGTGCATAGTCCAAAAGGCGCGAGTTGGACGTCAGGGTCGGGGGGACCGCCGGATTGGCTGGCGCCGCCAATCCTCCGCCGTGCGCGCTGCCTTTTGCATACGCTGCGGCCGCCGCAACCAGAATAAGGATTACTACTGCGACATGCACTGTGGCTGCTCTCTGCATGTTAGCCTCCGTTCAACTTGCCCGGCGTCGACTACGGCGTCGCGCAAATTATCCATCTGACAGTTTGACGCGGGTAGACAAATCGGTGTGAGTCGCAGCCGTCGTCGATGAATTTTCGTTAAGGCTGGCGGCAAGCGTCGTGACGCGCGAGATTGGAGAGCAAGGTTGGAGATGACCGCTCGTGTGCTGCTCAGCCTGTGATCGTCCAGGCACGGCGGTTGGCGGCAAAGATTTCACCGATCTGGTCCTCCGTGATGATCAGAGCGCCCCTCATGACTCGCTCACCGATCGGCCGCCGTTTCAGCGAGAAGCCAATCCCGAAAGACGACGAGGGGCGGGTGGAGCGTTCGTTCAGACGGCCACACCAGATAGTATCGTTCAGAGCTCTCCATTGGCAGGTTGAGTGCGCGCACGAGGCGACCGCTTGCCAGCTCGTCCTGAATCAGGAATGTGGGAAGAAGCGCAACGCCGACGCCGACCATCGCCGCCTGGGCAACCGTGGCAAACTGATCGAAATACATCGTCTGGGCTGACGCGCCTGCAACGCCCTGCGCAAGGAACCATTGGTCCCATGCGTTCGGGCGCGTCGAGATGCTGAGCAGCAATGCCTTCCTGATGTCGCCCGCCGTGCGAAAGTGGAATTGCTTCCTGAGCTCTGGACTGCAGGCGGGAACGACTTCCTCCGAGCGCAGCAGGATCATCTCGGCGCCCGGCCAGTTCGGTGATCCGAAATGGATCGCTGCATCCAGCGGCTCGGAACGAAAATCGAAGTAGGACAGGCGCGTTGCAAGATTGACGGTGACGCCCGGATTCTGCGCCAGAAATCTTGGAAGGCGTGGCGCCAGCCAGCGCGTGCCGAACGTCGGCAGGATCGCCAGATTGAGCGTGCCGCCCCTCGGATTGGCCCGCAGGTTAAACGAGGCGGTGCTGATCTTCCGCAGCGCGTCGCGAATCTCGCGCGCATAGGCTTCGCCGGCGGGCGTCAGCCGAATGGTCTGGCGCGCGCGGACGAAGAGTTCGACATCGAGCTGCTCTTCTAGCGACTTGATCTGCCGGCTGACGGCTCCCTGGGTCAGGCTGAGCTCTTTGGCTGCCAGCGTCACGCTGCCGGTGCGCGCCGCCGCTTCAAACGCGGCGAGGAGGGCGGTTGACGGCAGGAAGCGGCGGGTCGGCTGCATCTTATTCCAGAATGGAATGATCTATTGAATAATTGTCGTTTCCGGGCGTTGAAAAGGCAAGAATACTTCGAATACTTCATGCTAATTTCGCATGACTATTGTGGCAGTCCCGGCCGGTTCCCGACTGCGGCCTGACGAGAATTAGCCATTGACCAGCGTGCCACTTCAGTTCGATCAAAGAGCCGGCGCGCTCACAGCCAGACGCAACGGCCGCGCCATTCAATTCAACGTCGACTTCGGAAAGCCTGTCATGTCCGTCATATCAGCCCCTCAGACACAAGCTCACACCGCCGATCTTGCCACTGAGGTCGACAGGCTCCTCACCGACCTCGGCGTGAGCCGCGTGAGCTTCACGGAAGGCACGCTCGCCGTGCAGACGCCGATCACCGGCAGGATCGTCGGGAAGGTCAGGGAAGTCAGCGCCGCCGATGCCGCCGCGCTGATTGCGAAGGCGCATGCGGCTTTCCAGGTCTGGCGGCTCGTGCCGGCACCGAAGCGCGGCGAGCTGGTCCGGCTGTTTGGCGAAGAGCTGCGTGCCAACAAGCAGGCTTTGGGCCGACTGGTGTCGATCGAGGTCGGCAAGATCGTGTCCGAGGGCCTCGGCGAGGTCCAGGAGATGATCGACATCTGCGACTTCGCCGTCGGGCTGTCCCGCCAGCTCTATGGCCTGACCATCGCCACCGAGCGCGGCGAGCACCGGATGATGGAGAGCTGGCATCCGCTTGGCGTGACCGGCATCATCTCCGCCTTCAATTTCCCGGTCGCGGTCTGGGCATGGAACGCGGCGCTGGCACTCGTCTGCGGCAACAGCATCGTGTGGAAGCCGTCCGAGAAAACCCCGCTGACGGCGCTGGCGACGCAGGCGCTGTTCGACCGCGCGCTGACGCGGTTTGCGACGGAAGGCGGAAGCGCGCCTGCAGGACTTGCGGCGCTGCTGATTGGCGGCCGCGACCTCGGCGAGCTGCTTGTCGATCATGCGAAGGTCCCGCTGGTGTCGGCTACGGGCTCGACCGCGATGGGCCGCGCCGTGGGACCGCGGCTCGCCAAGCGCTTCGCGCGCGCAATCCTCGAGCTCGGCGGCAACAATGCGGCGATCGTCGCGCCGACGGCCGACCTCGACCTGACGCTGCGCGGCATTGCCTTTGCTGCGATGGGAACTGCCGGCCAGCGGTGCACGACGCTTCGGCGTCTCTTTGTCCATGAGAGCGTGTATGACAGCTTCGTTCCGCGGCTGAAGCGGGCCTACGCATCTGTTTCCGTCGACAGTCCCCTGGAAGCCGGCACGCTGGTTGGTCCGTTGATCGACGGCACGGCCTATCGTGCGATGCAGGGCGCGCTCGAGGCCGCGAAGGCTGCGGGGGCCGCCATTCACGGCGGCGAGCGAGTTGCCGTCGAGGGAGCCACGGATGCGCATTACGTTCGTCCCGCGCTGGTCGAGATTGCTGCGCAGACGGGGCCAGTCGAGCAGGAGACCTTCGCGCCGATCCTCTACGTGATGAAATACAGCGATCTGAATTCCGTGCTCGAACTGCACAATGCCGTTCCGCAAGGGCTCTCCTCGTCGATCTTCACCAACGACCTGCGCGAAGCCGAGACGTTCCTGTCGGCGCGCGGCTCCGATTGCGGGATCGCCAACGTCAACATCGGTCCGTCCGGAGCGGAGATCGGCGGCGCCTTTGGCGGTGAGAAAGAAACCGGCGGTGGACGCGAGTCCGGGTCCGATGCATGGAAGGCCTATATGCGCCGGGCCACGAACACCATCAATTATGGCCGGACACTCCCGCTGGCCCAGGGCGTCAAGTTCGACGTGGTGTGAGACCTGATGCAGGATGATCCCCGATCGCACGGTCTTTGGGCGCTGACGGCCCCGGCTGCGCCCGAGACCAGGCCGCTCGTGGGCGAGCTGGACGTCGACGTCGTCGTCATCGGCGGAGGATATACCGGCATTTCATCCGCGCTTCATCTCGCCGAGCAAGGCGCGCGCGTCGCCGTGCTCGAAGCCTCGGAAATCGGATTCGGCGGATCGGGGCGCAATGTCGGTCTCGTCAATGCGGGCATGTGGGTCATGCCTGACATTCTCACCGCGACGCTGGGGCAGACCTTTGGCGAGCGCCTGATCGATCTCCTCGGTCACGGACCGCAGAAGGTGTTCGATCTCATCGAAAAGCACGGCATCGATTGCGAGCCGGAGCGCGCGGGCACGCTGCACTGCGCCGTGGGAAGCAAGGGCCTTTTGGAGATCAAGGCCCGCGCGGAGCAATGGCAGCGGCGCGGTGCGCCCGTCGAGGTGCTCAACCCCGAGGAGACGCGTGCCAAGATCGGCGGCGGCGACTACGCAGGCGCGCTGCTGGACAAGCGCGCCGGCACCATTCAGCCGCTCGCCTATGTCCGCGGCCTGGCGCGTGTCGCGCTCGGTGCGGGCGCGAAGATATTCACCCAAAGTCCCGTTCTCGCTGCGAAGGACGGCTCGCGATGGACGATCGAAACGAAATCAGGATCGGTCCGCGCGGATTGGGTGATCGTGGCCACCGATGCCTACGCGCAGGGACCGTGGTCGCAGGTTCGGCAGGAGCAGGTTCATCTGCCCTACTTCAATTTCGCGACCGAGCCCCTGTCGGATAATCTGAAGGCGTCGATCCTGCCGGGACGGCAGGGCGCCTGGGACACCAAGCAGGTGCTCTCCTCGTTCCGCTTCGACCGCGCGGGCCGGCTGGTGTTTGGCAGCGTCGGTGCGCTCGAGGGCAGGGGTGCCGCCATCCACCGAGCGTGGGCCATTCGTTCGCTGCGAAAATTGTTTCCGCAGCTTGCCGAAATCAGGTTCGAGGCCGGCTGGTTCGGCATGATCGGCATGACCTCGGACAATCTGCCGCGCTTTCACAAGCTCGACCGCAACGTCATTGCCTTCAGCGGCTACAACGGTCGGGGCATCGCGCCGGGCACGGTGTTTGGCGGTGTGCTGGCATCCTATGTGCTTGGCCACGTCACGGAAAAAGATCTTCCGCTGCCGGTCGCATCTGGCGAGGAGCCGCGTTTCCGCCTCGCGCAGGAGGCTCTGTATCGCGCTGGATCCCAGCTCGTTCATCTGACCGAAGCGCGGCTCTAAAGCGCGATGAGATTGGGATGAATCGTCATTGCGCTTTAGGTTGTTAGCATGATCTGCGTGCAAACGCGTTCCGCGTTTGTCGCGAGGGAAAACCGCTTCACACTTTTCCAGATCATGCTTTAAGCCGTCGAACCATGAAAGAGGATGCCTTGCTGCGCTACTATACCGCCGCCGAGGTCGAGGCCGGCCTCGACTATGCCAGACTGATCGACGCGCTGGCCGAATCCTTTCGGCGTGGCGGCGAGGCGATGCCGGTTCGGCAGAGCTACGACGTCGGAACCTCCGACGCGCCCGGTCATCTCCTGACCATGCCGGCCTGGGAGCGCGGGAAGGCGCTTGGGGTCAAGCTCGTGACGGTATTCCCTGCGAACACGTCCTGCGGCCTGGGCGCGGTGTCGTCGCTCTACACGCTATTCGACGGCGCGACCGGTCAGCCGCGTGCGCTGATCGATGGCGAGGCACTGACCAATCGGCGGACCGTCGCAGCTTCCGCGCTTGCCTCGCGCTATCTCTCGCGCCCGAACAGCAAGACTCTGCTGGTCATTGGCACGGGTCGCATCGCGGCCTGCCTGCCCGCTGCGCATCGTGCCGCGCGGCCGATCGAGCGCGTGCTCGTTTGGGGCCGCAATCCGCAGCGCGCGCAGGGCTTTGCTGGCGATATCTCTGGCCAAGGGTTCACCACCGAGGCGGTTGCCGACCTGCCGGCGGCGTTGGCCGAGGCGGATATCGTCAGTTGCGCGACGACATCGGTCGAGCCCATCGTCCTCGGCCGACAGTTGAGGCCAGGCACGCATCTCGATCTCGTCGGCGCATTCACCCGCAACATGCGCGAGAGCGACGACGAGGCCGTCTGCCGCAGCCGCGTCTTCGTCGATACCTATGGCGGCGCGCTCGCGGAAGCCGGCGACCTGCTCCAGCCGATCGCGGCCGGACGTTGGGACGCCGCCAGGATCTGTGGTGATCTGCATGAGTTGACCAGTGGCGCGCGGCCCGGTCGTCTGGAGGAGAGCGAGATCACGCTGTTCAAGTCAGTCGGGGCGGCGTCCGAGGATCTCGCGGCGGCCTCGCTCCTCGTCGGCGGATGGGAGTCCGGAATTCGCGCCTGACCGGTTCAGCGATCGGCGGTCAATTGCTGGCGATAGCGCTCGGCGTCCCAATTCAGTAATGCATGCTCGTTCTCCGCCGAGAGATAGCGGACCTCTGCTGTCAGAGGCACACGGCAGGTCACCAGTCCGAGACAGGTCAGCATGGCCTCGGCGCCATCGCTTGCATCCTTGCGAATGATGCAGCCGAGGCCGGGAACGAGGAGCGCAACCGGAGGCGGATGCCGGTCCGCCTGGCCTCGCGACGTCCGGATGCGCAGATCCTCGCCATGGTCCAGCACTGGCAGGCCGGGACCGAGAAAGACGACATGGTCCGGATACAGCGAGCCGCTGGTTGCAATGGCCCGGCTGAAGCGGTCGATCGCGACGCCGTGGCAGAGCGGGTCTTTCGGCGAATGATAGTCCGTGCCGGCGCAGATTGAGCGCAGTGCCTCATCATCGGCGGGTATTGCGCTGCGCGGGGTGAGTGCGAGCCGTCTCTCCACCTCATCCACCAGCGCTTCCGCGGCCCCACAGCTTTCGGCGCCGACGACCAGCCCGTGGTTGCCGAGGATCAGGATATCTACTGCATCCTCCGCCAGAACATCATTGACGGCCTTTGCCAGCGGAAGTCCCGGATGATGGTAGTCGAGCCAGCGCCATGCCAATCCGTCGAGGCGCCTGGCAAGCTCCTCGCGTGCGTCGGACCGCACCGCCCAGGCGATCGTGTTGACCGAATGGACGTGCAACACGACCGGATGCGGCATGAGCGCGTGGAGCGAGGTCTCGATCGAGGCGCGCAGCGTCGTGTTCGCGTCGGGGGCAAGAGGCACCTTTTCGTCGCCTTGCATGAGCGCGGCGCGCGCTGCGCCGAGCGACACCGGCACGAAGATGTCCTTGGCTTCCGCATCCGCAAGCCAGGTGCCGGATGCCTTCACCCAGAGCACGTCACCATCCTTGATCGAGGAGTTGCCGCCGGCGCCCTGCACCAGCAGGATGTTGCGGCCGACGCGGGCCGACATATCGCGGAGTTCATCGAGTTGCGCAGGCGCACGCATCGCGGGGCCTCACCAGGTCAAGTGATTCATCAGCCAGTTCGGTGTCATCTCCTGCGATCCCGCCAGCATGCGGATCGCCGCCGGCAGATCGGGCGCGCCTGCGAGCGCGTCCCGGTGCACGCCGGCACCGAGGAGCAGGGTCAGCATTCCCTTGGCCCGTGCGCCAGCGACATCATGATCGAGAGAATCGCCGATCATCAGGACGCGCTGCGGATCGGGATGGCCGAGTTGCTCCAGCGCCGCCTCGAAGATCGGTGGGTGCGGCTTGCCGACGAATGCCACGGCGCCGCCAAGTTTCTCGTAGAACCGCGCCAGCGCGCCCGGCGCCGGGATCAACCCGCTTGCGCTGAACATGGTCAGATCAGGGTTGGCGCACAGCATCGGCAACTGTCGCGCTGCCGCCGCTGCGAAGCGCGCTCGCCAATGCTCGGGCTCGGCGACGTCGTCATCGAGCCCGGCCAGCAGGATGAAATCGGCTTTCTCGATCTCGGTCGCGATCGAAAGGTCAAGACGGTCGACGACGGAATGATCGCCGCCGCGCGTGATGAGAAAACAGGAGCGGCCGAGATCGGTGAACGGGGCGCGTGAGCGCTGCCGCAAGCCCGCCCAGGTCACTTCGCCCGAGGTCAGGATGCCGTCATAGGCCGTCGGCGGCAGGCCGAGCCTTGCAAGCCGCTCTTCGTTGCTGTGTGCACGCTTGCCGGAGTTCGACAGCACCAGAACGCGCTTTCCTGCCGCCTTGAGTCTTGCCACGCAGTTCCGCGCGGCCGGAAAGACGGTGCCGCCTTCATGAAGCGTGCCCCATTGGTCGAGCAGCACGTGATCGAACCGGTCGGCGATCGCGCTCAACGCATCGATTTCGATGGTGCCGGCTCTCATGACGGGCTGCCTTGCAAGGCCAGCAGCGCAGCGCCATAGCTTGCCTCGGTTTGCTCGGCCGTCGTGACGGCAACACCGAGCGCGCGGCGCCTGATCTCGGTCCATGCCGGGTTCTTCGCACCGCCGCCAATGCTGACGACGCGGCGCAGTCGCGGTGCTCCGAGCGCAGCGAGACGCTGATAGGCGAGGGCTTCGACCGAGGCGATGCCTTCGAGCAGCGCCTGGAAGAAGCGATGATCTTCCGCCGGGCGCGGCGTGATCCGTGCGGCCAGTGACGGATCGGCGATCGGGAAGCGCTCGCCGGGTTTTGGCAGCGGATAGTAGTCGAGCCCGGTTGGCTTCTCCGGCCGCAGTTGCGGTGTCAGCCGTTCCATCTCTGCGGCCGAAAAGTGTGCGAGCAGCGCCCCGCCGCCCGAATTGGAGGCGCCACCGGCGAGCCAGCGCTCGCCGAGCCGGTGCGAATAGACGCCCTGATCGGCGGCGAAGATCGGCTGCGTCGCGAGCAGCTTGACGACCAGCGTCGTTCCGAGCGAGGTCACGGCATCGCCGGGGCTATCTGCGCGCGTCGCAATGAAAGCGGCGACGCCATCGGTGGTGCCGGCCGCGATGCGCGCCGTTTTCGACACGCCGAGCTCCGAGGCAATCGCCGGATCGATCTCGGCAAACGGTGTCCCCGGCACCAACACGCGCGGCAAAAGGCTGTGGGGCACGCCAAGCTGATCGAGCCAGGCCGGCCAGCTGCGCGTGACGGGATCGTAGCCGAGTTTAAGGACGTTGTTCTCGTCACTGACGCCGTGGTTTCCGGCCAACCGTCCGGCAATCCAATCGGCCTGATGCACGGCAAAGCGCGCGCCTCTCGCTTCGCTATGGCCGAGCAGGTGAAGCAGTTTCGCCAATGCGCTGCTGGCGCCGTGAGCGCCGCTTTCCTCCGGCGCGACCGTTGCAATGTGCTGGGCTTCCTTTGTCGCGCGGGCATCGTTGTACATCAGCCCCGGCGTGCAAGGACGGCCGGCCGCGTCGACTAGGAGCAGCGTGCCGGACGTGCCGTCAACGCACACGCGCTCGACGGCTTCGAGATCGATGCTGCGTCCGAGCTTGCTGATCGCAACGACGCTCGCGTGCCACCATAACTCCGGATCCTGATCGATCGCATGACCGTCCTGTCGCGGCGGGGGCAGGGTGGCCGCTTCCATGCACTGGATGTCGCCGCGCGCATCAATGGCGCAGGCGCGCACCCCGCTGGTTCCAACGTCGATGCCGAGGAACATACCCGTCATCGGATCTCACCTCTCTTTGGCACTCTGACGATCGCGGTCCAGATCACAATCACCGCCGCGATTGCACTGCAGCACGTTTGGGGGATTGACGTCCCGGCCGGCCTCTGCAATTTTTTGCAAGACGTGAAGAAATTTGCAAGCGGGCTTTTTCGCCGTGGTGATGCAACCGGACAGGCTGGCGACGACTGACGGCGAAGCGTCGCTCGCGACACGCGCGGCCTGGCTCTATTTCGCCGCCGGACTGACTCAATCGGAGGTCGCCGACCGCCTCAACATCCAGAGCACCAAGGCGCACCGGCTGATCGCGCGCGCCAGCCGCGAGGGGATGATCCGGGTCTTCGTGGAAGGGCCGGTCGCCGAATGCGTCGCGCTGGAGAACATACTGGTCGAGCGCTACGGGCTCTCCTTCTGCCGCGTCGCGCCCGATCTCGGCGAGGGCGACCTGCCGCTGAAGGCGCTGGCGCTGGAGGGTGCCAGCTTCCTGCGACAGATCCTCGAGCGCGGCGAGCACAAGATCATCGGCGTCGGCCATGGCCGCACGCTCGCCGCGATGGTGGAGCAATTGCCGCAGACGCCGGCCCGCGGGGTGCAATTCGTGTCGCTGCTTGGCGGACTGACGCGGAAATTCGCCGCCAATCCGTTCGACGTCATCCATCGCCTCGCCGAGCGCACTGGCGCGGAGGCCTATCTTCTGCCGGTTCCCGTTTTTGCCAATTCCGTCGCCGACCGCGCCGTGCTGATGCAGCAGTACGGCATCGCCGACGTGTTCGCTCTCGCCCGCAAGGCCTCGCTGCTGTTCGTCGGCATCGGCCAGATCCACGCCGAGGGCTTTCTGGTCTCGAGCGGCATGATCAGGCCGGACGAGGTCGTGGACCTGAAGCGGGAAGGCGCCTGCGCCGATCTGCTCGGCCATTTCTTCAACGCCGATGGCGAGATGCTCGACATCGACCTCTCGGCGCGCGCCACCTCGATGGAGGCGGCGGATTTGCGGAATCACCGCATCGTCGCCATCGGCGGCGGACTGGCAAAAGTCACGGCGCTGCGCGCAGTTTTACGCAGCGGCCTCCTGCACGGCCTCATCATCGATGAGGTGACAGCGCAGGCACTCGCTACCGACAAGCCGGAGGCAACATCCGGCAAAACCAAGAACAAGAGTCGGAAGGGAACGTAAACGCGCACCATGGGAGGTTGCAATGCACGACCGCGAGAAGAATCTGTTCGATTCCTACGCCGGCAAACGTATCAGCCGGCGTGATCTACTGGATGGAGCCGCCAAGCTCGGCATCGCCGGCGCAGCGGCCAATGCAGGCTTCGCCTCTGCGATGTCGCGGGCAATGGCCGCGGACTTCAACTGGAAGGCCTATAGCGGCAAGTCCGTCAAGCTGCTCTTGAACAAGCATCCCTACGTCGATGCCATGATCGGCGATCTCGAAGCGTTCAAGACGCTGACGGGCATGAACGTCACTTACGACATCTTCCCGGAGGACGTCTATTTCGACAAGGTGACCGCGGCACTGTCCTCGAAGTCGGATCAGTACGACGCCTTCATGACCGGCGCCTACATGACCTGGACCTACGGTCCGGCCGGCTGGATCGAAGATCTCAACACCTACATCAAGGATCCCGCCAAGACCAATCCGGCCTTCGCTTGGGACGATGTGCTGCCCGGCCTGCGCTCATCGACCGCGTGGGACGGCGTTGCGGGCTCTGAACTCGGCTCGGGCAAGGCCAAGCAGTGGTGCATCCCCTGGGGCTACGAGCTCAACAACATCGCCTACAATCGCAACATCTTCGACAAGGTCGGCGTCAAGCCGCCAAAGAACCTCGACGACATGCTCGAGGTGGCCGCGAAGATCACCAAGGATGCGGGCGGGCCTTACGGCGTTGGCGTGCGCGGCTCGCGATCCTGGGCGACCATCCATCCCGGCTTCCTCTCGGCCTATTCGAACTTCGGCCAGAAGGACTTTGTGATGGAAGGCGGCAAGCTGAAGGCCGCCATGAACACCAAGGCTTCGAAGGATTTCCACGAGAAATGGGTCAAGATGATCCAGGGCTCGGGTCCGAAGAACTGGTCGACCTACACCTGGTATCAGGTCGGCACCGACCTCGGCGCCGGCGCATCCGGCATGATCTTCGACGCCGACATTCTCGGCTACTTCATGAACGGCGGCGACAACAAGGAGAAGGGCAATCTCGGCTACGCGCCGTTTGCCGCCAATCCGGCCGCAAAGGCGCCGACGCCGAACGTCTGGATCTGGTCGCTCGCAATGTCGAGCTTCTCCAAGCAGAAAGATGCGGCCTGGGTGTTCATGCAATGGGCAGCTTCCGTCGAGCACGATCTGTTCGGCGCTCGCAAGATGGACTTCGTCAACCCGGTGCGCGCCTCGGTCTGGAAGGACTCAGAGTTCCGCGACCGCATCGCGAAATCCTATCCCGGCTATCTGGAGCAGCATGACGTCTCGGCCCCGGGCGCCAAGATCTACTTCACGGCGCAGCCGCTGTTCTTCGACCTGACCACCGAATGGGCGGCCTCGCTCCAGAAGATGGTCGCCAAGGAGATCAGCGTCGACGAAGGCCTCGACAAGCTCGCCGACAGCATCAACCGTCAGCTGAAGCAGGCAGGTCTAGGTTAGGCCAGCTCGGTTGACACCTTTCGTGGTGCCTCAATTCCTCCGTGCCACGACAACCCGCCGGTTCGGAGCGCTACCCGATCCGGGCCGGCGGTGTTGCAGTGAGTATGTGATCCCGTATCATCATGAGCATGGTTCAACTCCTTCAGACCTCTGCGCTTCCGCGCCGCACCATGAAGCTGCGCGGGCGCATGTTGCCTTACCTGCTGAGCCTGCCGGCTCTGCTCGTCTGCATCGCCATCCTCGTGCCGTTCGTGACGGCCGCGGTCTATTCGCTTCAGCGCTACCGGCTGAACCTGCCGTACTTGCGGGGCTTCATCGGGGTCGACAACTACATCGACTTCCTCTCCGATCCCGCGTTCTGGAATACGCTGCGCATCTCGCTCGTCTATACCGCCTTGACGGTGGTGCTCGAGCTTCTGCTCGGCCTTGGCATCGCGCTGCTCCTGCGGCGGCCGACGCGCTTCCATAACGCGGTGTCGATTGTGCTTCTGTTGCCGCTGATGACCGCGCCCGCAATCGCCGCGCTGATGTGGAAGCTGATGACCAATCCGAGCTTCGGCATCCTGTCCTATCTGGTCAGCCTGCTCGGCGTGCACGACTTCAAATGGGCGTCGGACCCGTCGAGCGCGCTGTTCACGGTCGTGCTGGTCGATGTCTGGGTCTACACGCCCTTCATCATGATCCTGCTGCTCGCCGGCCTGCGCTCGCTGCCGCGCCAGCCGTTCGAGGCCGCGGCGCTCGACGGCGTCCCGGCAAGCTTCGTGTTCTTCCGCATCACGCTGCCGATGCTCGCGCCCTACATCATCACGGCCTCGCTGTTCCGCCTGCTCGATTCCATCCAGCAGTTCGACATCATCTATGCGATGACGCAAGGCGGGCCCGGCGACCGGCTGATGGTGTTCCAGGTCCAGGCCTATCTCGAATTCTTCCAGTACACCAATGTCGGCCGCTCGGCGGCGCTGCTGATGATCCTGTGGCTGATTACCAACATCCTGTCGAATATCTTCATCAAGAACTGGCTGCGGCTGCGCGCACGCGCCCACGGTCACGCGTAAGGCTGAGGAGGCGGCGATGGATCATTCCAGTCTCGCGGGTCGCATCTTCCGGGGCGTGGCGCTGGCGCTTGTGCTGATCTTCTTCATGTTCCCGATCGTCTGGATCCTCATGATGTCGTTCCAGACGAATGAGCAGATCCTGCGGATTCCACCGCGCATCCTGTTCGAGCCGACGCTTTCCAACTACCAGGCCTTGATCTCGGGCCAGCTGCGCACCACCGCAGGCAATCTCGAGATCTCCTTCATGCGCAATCTCATGAACAGCTTCGTGCTATCGAGCGCGGCGGTGCTCCTGGCCCTGCTGCTCGGCGTACCCGCGGCCTATGCCTTTGCGCGGTTCAAGTTCAGGCTCGGCGAAAGCATCGCGTTCACGCTGCTGTCATTCCGCTTCGCGCCGCCTCTGCTCGTCCTGCTGCCGCTGTCACTTTACTACCAGCAGCTCGGGCTCAGCGACACGTATTTCGGTATCGTCTGGGTCTATCAGCTCATCGCGCTTCCGCTGATTCTTTGGATCGTGCGTGGCTATTTCGAGGACATCAGCCCGGACATCGAACACGCCTATCGGCTTGCCGGTCATTCCTGGCGCGAGGCCTTTACGCGCATTGCGGTGCCGCTCGCTGGTCCCGGCATCGCGGCCGCGGGTCTGCTGTCCTTCATCTTCTGCTGGAACAATTTCGTCTTCGCGCTGATCCTGGCCTCCGCCGACAAGCAGCCGGTGACCGTGGGCGCGCTGGCCTTCGTCACGGCCTCCGGCATCCAGTACGGGCAGATCGCGGCCGCTATCGTCCTCTCGGTGACGCCGACGCTGCTGCTCGCGCTCTATGCGCAGCGCTATCTGGTCGAGGGGCTCTCGCTCGGCGCGGTGAAAGGCTGACACATGGCGCGTCTCGAACTCAATTCCGTCGGCAAGGCTTTCGGCGCGGTGCGTTGCGCCGACAACCTGTCGCTGGCGGTCGAGCCCGGCGAGATCGTCGCGGTGTTCGGGCCATCGGGCAGCGGCAAGACCGTGCTGCTGCGCATGATCGCGGGCATGTTCGAGCCCGACGAGGGAGATATCCTGGTCGGTGGGCGATCGATCGTCGGCGCGCCGCCGGAGCAGCGCGGCATCGGCATGGCCTTTCAGAACTTTGCGCTGTTCCCGCACATGAGCGCGCAGGACAACATTGCGAGTGGTCTGCGGGCGAAGGCCAAGGGACGAGAGTTGGCTTCGCGGGTCACGTCGATCAGCCGGTTGTTGAAGATCGAGCATGTGCTCGGTCATATGCCCCGCGAATTGTCGAACGGGCAGAAGCAGCGCACGGCGCTGGCGCGTGCGCTGATCGGCAATCCGGAGGTGCTGCTGCTCGACGATCCCTTGCGCAACGTCGACGCCAAGCTACGCTACGAGATGCGGCTGGAGTTGCCGAGCCTGTTGCGCCGCAGCTCTGCCGCGGTGCTCTACGTCACCCAGGACTATCGTGAAGCCATGGCGATTGCGGACCGCATCGCGGTGTTGATCTCGGGGCGTCTCGTCCAGGTCGCGCGCCCCGAAGAGATTTACGCCCGGCCGGCGTCCGTGGCGGTGGCGCGCCTGTTCGGTGATCCCAGCATCAATCTTGCCGAAGTCACACCCCACACTGAACAGGCGGGCCTGACGGCCGAAATTGCCGGGACAAGAGTCAGGCTCGATCCCGTGGATCAGCAGGCAGCCGACCTCGGTCAGTGCTGGCTCGGCGTTCGCCCCGATGATCTCGTCATCACCCGGTCAGCCAGTGAAGACGCGGTTCCCGCGCGCATCGTCGCGGTCACACCGATGCACGAAAGGGCCGTGCTGCTGCTGCGCTTTGCCGACGGCTCGGAGTGGCTCGCGGCACTGCCGCCGGATTCGCCGATGGCGAGTGCCGACGACGGCGTCTTCGTCCGTTTCGCGCCAGAGGCGACGCTGTTGTTCGATCGTGCGACCGGGCTCCGGGTTGGTCTGCCGCACCGGCGTCAGGCGGCGTGAGGAGAGCGGACCCATGGCCATGCTCGAAATCAGGAATGTCGACAAGGTCTACAGCAGCCGCGGCAAGCCGCCGGTTCACGCCGTACGCGCGCTCGACATGGAAGTGAAGAAGGGCGAGATCGTTGCGCTGCTGGGATCGTCCGGCTGTGGCAAGACCTCGACTTTGCGGATGATCGCAGGCTTCGAGAGCGTGACCTCGGGCGCGATCGCGCTGTCGCAGCGGCGGATCGACGAGCTGCCGCCGGCGAAGCGCAAAGTGGCCATGGCCTTCGAAGGCTATTCGCTCTATCCGCCGCTGACGGTGCGCGAGAACATTGCCTTTGCGCTCAAGGCCCAGCAGCTCTCGCGCAGCGAAATATCGCGCCGGGTCGAAGCGGTCGCGCGACTGGTCGAGATCGAGGATATCCTGGACAGCTTTCCGCGCACCATCTCGGGCGGGCAGCAGCAGCGTGTGTCGCTGGCGCGTGCCTTGGTGCGGGACGCCGACCTCTACCTGCTCGACGAGCCCATGGGACAGCTCGAGCCGCAGCTCCGCGCTGTGCTGCGCGGGCGGATCAAGGGCTTGCTGGCCGAGCGAGGCATGACGGCGATCTTCGTCACCCACGACCAGACCGAGGCGAGCGCGCTCGCCGATCGCATCGCGGTGATGGAGGACGGCGTCCTTCAGCAATTCGCCAGCGAAAAGGAACTGAAGAACCGCCCGGCCAACCTGTTCGTTGCCAGCTTCATCGGTGAGCCGCCGATGAATCTGCTGGAGACGGGGGTTGCACCCGCCGATGGCGGCTTCCGCCTGTCGGTAGGCTCCGATATCGCGTTCCAGATTCCGGGTGATGCGCTCGATCAGGGCGCGAAACGCGCGCTTGAACAGGGCAAGCACGTCCGGGTTGGTATCCGACCGCAGAAAGTTGCGGTCGGGACAGGCGATGTCCGCGCGCGCGTCGTATCGAATCAGTGGCTCGGCGACCAATCGCATGTCGCGGGCGAGTGCGCCGGCCATCTCCTGATCGCGGTGACACCGAACCGGATCGCGGCGCGGCCTGGCGACGTCATTCCGTTTGCGCTGGAGCCGCGTCACCTCCACATCTTCGGCGCTGACGGCACCTGCATTCGCCATGCGGAGGGGAGCTGACCATGCAGACCTCGCCGCAGCGCGACGTGATCATCGGCATCGATGCCGGCACGTCTCTGATCAAGACCGTGGCGTTCACGCGTAACGGGCGGCAGCTCGGCGATTTCTCTCTGCCCAATACATACACGACCTCACCCGGAGGCCGCGTCGAGCAGGACATGTCGCGGACCTGGACCGACACGGTCGCCGCATTGCGCGGCCTGGTGGCGGCGGTGCCGGATATTTCCCAGCGTCTCGCGGCCATTGCGGTCACAGGGCAGGGCGATGGCACCTGGCTGATCGATGATGATGGCCGCCCGGTTGCGCCGGCGCTGCTATGGCTGGATTCCCGCGCCGCCGGCCTTGTCGAGGGAATCCGCTCCAGCGAGCGCAATGTCGCGCTCTATCGGCGCACCGGCTCCGGGCTCAACGCCTGCCAGCAGGGGCCGCAACTCGCCTGGCTGCAAGCGCATGCGCCCGAGACGTTGTCCCGGGCCAGGACTGCCTTCCACTGCAAGGATTGGCTCTATTTCCTGCTCACCGGCCAGCGTGCGACCGATCCGTCGGAATCGACCTTCACGTGTGGCGATTTCCGCAAGCGCCGCTTTGATGCGGAGACAGCGCGGCTGATCGGCATCGCCGATAGTGCGGCCCTGTTTCCCGAGGTCATCGACGGGGTCACGACGACACATCCGCTGAGTGCGGCTGCCGCGATTGAGACCGGACTGCCCGGGGGCGTGCCGGTCTCGCTCGGCTATGTCGACGTCGTCTGCAACGCGCTGGGCGCGGGCCTCTACGATCCTTCACCCGATGTCGGCTGCACCATCATCGGGTCCACCGGCATGCACATGCGCCTTGCCACCAGCGCCGACGCGGTCACGCTGAACGCGGAGGCGACCGGCTACACCATGCCGTTCCCGGTCGCTGGTCACTATACGCAGATGCAGTCCAACATGGCGGCAACGCTGAACATCGACTGGCTGCTTGATCTCGCGCGCGATCTGCTCGCCGCCGAGGGCGTCGTGCGTTCGCGTGCCGATCTGATCCGTCGTCTGGACGAGAAGGTGTTGACGGCGAAGGCCGGCGAGCTCTTGTTTCATCCCTTCATCTCCGATGCCGGCGAGCGCGGGCCCTTCGTTGCCCATGAGGCTTGCGCCCAACTCATCGGTCTGCGGTCGCGTCACGGCTATTGGGACCTGATGCGCGCCGTGATGGAGGGGCTCGCCTTCGCCGCCCGCGATTGCTATGCCGCGATGGGCGCGTTGCCGGGCGAGGTGCGGATCACCGGCGGCGCAGCGCGCAGCCGCGCGCTCGGGACTATCCTCGGGGCCGTGCTTGAATGCGATGTGCGCGTCTGTGGCCGCGGCGAAGCCGGTGCGGCTGGCGCTGCGATGATTGCGGCCGTCGCAACCGGCCTTTATTCCGATATGACCAGTTGTGCCGAGGATTGGGTGAGACCGCATTTGAACGAACGACAAACGCCAGATGCCGCATTGGCCGCGCGCTATGCGAAAATGTTTCCGGCCTACCTGGAGGCGAGGCTGGCGTCGCGACCGGTCTGGAAGCAACTTGCCGCGCTGCGTGCTGGAGCCGGTCATGTCTAGCTCCATCGCCATCGTCGGTGACCGCTTCATGCTGCCGTCGGTGTTCGCCGAGAAGATCAACGCGGCCTGCGGGAGCGGCGTTGATATTCGCCTTCTGGAGCAGCCCTGGCCGGACGAGCCGATGGAGCATGGCTATGCCGGCTCGAAGCTCGATGGGCTGAAGGAGTTCATGGGCGATCCGGACGAGGTCGCCGAGTTCATCGGCGACGCAGCGTTGCTCGTGACCCACCTCGCACCGATCTCGCGATCGATGCTGGAGCGCTTGCCGAATCTCAAGTTCATTGCGGTCTCGCGTGGCGGTCCCGTCAATATCGACATGCAGGCTACGCGCGATCACGGGGTGGTCGTGGTCAATACACCCGGTCGCAATGCCAGCGCGGTGGCCGAGTTCACCATCGGAGCCATTCTTGCCGAGACGCGCCTGATCCGCAGCGGACACGAATCCTTGCGCGGCGGCGAATGGCGAGGCGATCTCTATCGCGCCGACCGCACTGGTCGCGAGCTCGGCGAGATGACGGTGGGCATCGTCGGTTACGGCGCGATCGGCACCCGCGTGGTGAAGCTGCTCAAGGCGTTCGGCTGCAAGATCCTGGTCGCCGACCCCTACGTCCAGCTCAGCGCGCAGGACCGCAATGACGGCGTCGAGCATGTCGGCCTGGCCGACCTGCTGGCGCGCGCCGACGTCATCAGCCTGCATGCGCGGGTCACCGGCGAGACGACGGGCTTCATCGATCGCGCGGCGCTCGGGCGGGTCAAGCCCGGCGCATTCCTGATCAATACGGCGCGCGGCCCGCTGGTTGACTACCAGGCGCTCTTCGAGGTGTTGTCCTCGGGGCGCCTTGGTGGCGCCATGCTCGACACGTTTGCGGTCGAGCCGGTGCCGCCGGACTGGCGGCTCCTGCAACTGCCGAACGTCACGCTGACACCGCACATCGCCGGCGCCTCCTTGCGCACCGTCACCATTGCCGCCAATCAGGCCGCGGAGGAGGTGCGCCGCTATCTCGCCGGCGAGCCGCCGCTCAACCCTTGCTGAAGACGAAAGGTGTTTTGACATGACCCGTGAGGAGCGACAGTTACGCGAAGCGATCATCGCCAAATGCCGGTGGATGAACGCCTCGGGACTGAACCAGGGGACGTCAGGCAACATCTCCGCCCGCTACAAGGACCGGATGCTAATTACGCCGTCTGCGACGCCCTATGACGCGATGAAGCCCGAGATGATCGCATCGATGCCGATCGAGGGCGAGCACGGTGCCTGGGAAGGACCGCTCCAGCCGTCCACCGAATGGCGCTTTCATCTCGATATCATGCGTGGGCGGCCGGATGTCGGCGGTGTCGTCCACACCCATTCGACCTACGCGACGGTCCTCGCGATCGCGCGCAAATCGATTCCCGCCTGCCACTACATGATGGCGGCGTTCGGCGGCAACGACATCCGCTGCGCAGGCTATGCACGGTACGGTACTGCCGAGCTATCCGAACTCGCCCTGCAAGCGCTCGACGGCCGCAACGGCTGCCTGCTCGCCAATCACGGCATGATCGCGGTGGGTGCCAATCTCGACAAGGCGATGTGGCTCGCCGTCGAGCTCGAGACTATCGCTCGGCAATATTATCTCTCGCTCGCGCTCGGGGCGCCGCATATTCTCAGCGAAGCGGAGATCGCCGACACGGTGAAGGGATTCTCGACTTACGGCTTGCAGGCGCCCAAGCCCGAGCTCAAGGCCAAGTCCAGCGCCAAGTCCAGCGCCAAGTCGGGTCCAAAACCTGGCAAGGCGCGCGCTGCCAAGGCGGCGGCACGGCAACGGGTCGAGAAGAAGCGCAGCGGAAAGCGATGACGGGCGCTGCGCCTGAGGCGGGCAGGGATCACGGGCTTGTCGACATCGCCATCATCGGCGGTGGCATCAATGGCGCCGGTATTGCCCGAGACGCGGCGGGGCGCGGGCTGAAGGTCCTGTTGTGCGAGAAGGACGATTTCGCCGAAGGCACCTCGTCCCGCTCCGGCAAGCTCGTCCATGGCGGGCTGCGTTATCTCGAATATTACGAGTTTCGCCTGGTCCGCGAAGCCCTGATGGAGCGTGAGGTGCTGCTCGCATCGGCGCCGCACATCATCTGGCCGATGCGCTTCGTGCTGCCACACTCGCCGGAGCAACGGCCGGCCTGGCTGGTTCGTACCGGTCTGTTCCTCTACGATCATCTCGGCGGCCGCAAGCAATTGCCGCCGAGCCGCGGGCTCGATCTCGCGCATGCGCCGGAGGGGGCGCCGTTGCACGCCGAATTCCGTCGCGGCTTTGAATATTCGGATTGCTGGGTCGACGATGCCCGGCTCGTGATCCTCAATCTGATCGATGCTGCAGACAATGGCGCAAAAATCCTGCCGCGCACCCGCGCGGTGAGCGCGCGCCGGGAAGGGGACACTTGGCGCCTGGAGATGCAGAGCGAGGACGGTAGCACGCAGATCGCCCGCGCGCGTGCGCTCGTCAATGCGGCAGGTCCCTGGGTGCAGGACGTCGTACAGGGCGTTGCCGGCCTGAACTCCTCGCACAATGTCCGGTTGGTCAAGGGAAGCCACGTGGTGGTGCCGAAATTCTGGAGCGGGCCGCAGGCCTATCTGCTCCAGAATGAGGATCGCCGCGTGATCTTCGTCAATCCCTATGAGGACGATCTCGCGTTGATCGGGACAACGGACATTCCCTACGACGGCCGCGCCGAGGACGTCGCGATCGACGAGGGCGAGATCGACTATCTGCTCAAGGTCTTGAGCCGCTACTTCCGGGCTCCGCCGCGTGCAAGCGAAGTGGTCCATGCCTTCTCCGGCGTACGGCCGCTCTACGACGACAACGCAGACAATCCGTCCGCAGTGACGCGCGACTATGTCTTCGAGATTCACGGCACGCCCGATGCGTCGCCACTGCTGTCGATCTTCGGCGGCAAGATCACGACCTATCGCAGACTCGCCGAGCATGCGCTCGAGCGTCTGGCGGGCTGGTTTCCGAAGATGCAGCCGGCTTGGACGGCAGGCGCGCCGCTGCCCGGCGGCGACATCGGCGGTCCTTTCGACGATTTCGTCGTCGGTCTCGCGCGCGATTATCCCGATCTTCCGCGCAAGCTGATTCATCACTATGCGCGCCTTTATGGGACGCGCGCCCGTGAGCTTTTGGGCCCGGCCCGCATCTCAGCCGATCTCGGACGTCATTTCGGCGGCGATTTCTATGAATGCGAGGCATTGTATTTGCGCGAGAATGAGTGGGCTAGAAGCCCTGCCGACTTCCTGGATCGCCGGACCAAGCACGGGCTGCATCTGACGCCGGCCCAGCGTGTCGCGTTTGAGGGCTACATCTAAGCTTGCCCCCGAGTATGATAGTTCGGTAGAAAGATCATACCGGAGTGCGGTTGGATGGAGCGGGTCGCGTGACGAAGTGGTTTGGGCAGGGGGACAAGTCCGGCACCCTGTTGCTGTTCGCGGGACTTATCCTCGCCAACATCGCCGCATGGAGCTGGGCTTTCGCGCTGTTTGCCGACCGGCCCGCGGTGATGGCGACCGCGCTGCTCGCCTGGGTGTTCGGCTTGCGCCACGCGGTGGATGCCGATCACATCGCGGCCATCGACAATGTCGTGCGCAAGCTGATGCATGCGGGCGATACACCGAGAAGCGCCGGGCTCTTTTTCGCGCTCGGCCATTCGACGGTCGTGGTCGTTGCCACGCTGCTGCTCTGCCTTGGCGTGGTGAGCCTTGGCGGCGAAAGCCTGCTCAAGACCATCGGCGGCGCGATCGGCACCTCGGTGTCTGCGCTCTTCCTGCTGCTGGTCGCCGTGGTCAATCTCGCTATCCTCGTCGGCCTGTGGCGGACGCTGCGCGCGGTCCGCGCCCAGGGCACCCATGATGCAGAAGGGATCGAGGCGCTGCTGGCCGGCCGTGGTTTCCTGGCACGGCTGCTCGCGCCGATGTTTCGCATGGTCTCGAAATCCCGGCACATGTATCCGCTCGGCTTCCTGTTCGGGCTCGGCTTCGATACCGCGACCGAGATCGGCTTGCTGAGCATCTCGGCGACGGAAGCCGCGCGGGGCGCGCCGCTGTCCGACGTGCTGGTGTTTCCCGCACTGTTCGCCGCCGGCATGGCGCTGGTCGACACCGCCGACTCGGCGCTGATGGTGAGCGCCTATCGCTGGGCTTTCGTCGATCCCATGCGCAAGCTCTGGTACAACCTCACCATCACCGGCGCTTCCGTGGTGGTCGCGCTGTTCATTGGTGGCGTCGAGGCGCTCGGCCTGATCGGCCAGCGTTTTGGTCTCGACGGCGCGCTGTGGACGCTGATCGAAAGCCTCAACGGCTCGCTCGCCAATTTCGGCTTCGCGGTGATCGCGCTGTTCGTGCTCGCTTGGGTCGTCTCCATCGTTACTTATCGCGTCGCGTTCGGCCGCGCCGGACCCGTCGATGCCGTCGAGGTGGCCTGAGTATTTTGCGCGCAGGCGAGCATCGGCCGCGTTGTCGATGCTCGTTGCCTGCCTCGTATGCGCAAGAAGCGAGGGCGCCTTCGCGCAGGCTGTTCCTGTCCCGCGCGAATTGCCGCCGATCGAGGTGACCCGTAGCGAGCCATCCCGGCAAACGGCCAAACGCTCGCCGCAGCGCTCCAGCAAGCCCACGGCCTCGACGACGCGGCTCATTGTGCGTCCGAATGTGGTCGCGGCGTCTGGCGTCAGCGGCGTCGCCTCCGGCCCGCCAGCGTCGCCATCCATGGCAAGCGAAACGACCGTATCGGGCGATGATCTGCGCGCACGGCCCGTCACGCGTCAAGGCGAACTTCTGGAGGCGGTGCCCGGCCTGATCGTGACCCAGCACTCCGGCGAGGGCAAAGCCAATCAGTATTTTCTCCGCGGCCATAACCTCGATCACGGCACCGATCTGGCGATCTATGTCGACGACGTGCCCGTCAACATGCGCACGCACGCGCACGGCCAAGGTTACGCCGATCTCAACTGGCTAATCCCGGAAACCGTCGCCGCGATGGACGTGCGCAAGGGGCCGTATTTCGCCGATGAGGGTGATTTCTCTTCTGTCGGCAGCGTGCATATCGGCCTGATCGATCGCACGGTGAAGGGCCTGGCGCAGATGACCGCGGGCAGCTTCGGCTATCGCCGCTTTCTTGGCATGGATTCGGTGAAGCTCGGCGACGGCTCGCTGCTGATCGCCGGCGAGGCGGGGACATATAATGGCCCCTGGGACAATCCCGACGACATGCGCAAGCTCAACGGGCTCATGCGCTACAGCGAGGGCACCGCGACCGAGGGCGTCTCGATCACCGGCATGGCCTACGTCAACAAATGGAATTCGACCGACCAGGTGCCGCAGCGTGCGATCACATCCGGCCTGCTCGACCGGTTCGGATCGGAGGACCCGAGCGACGGCGGCAACACCAATCGCTTCGCGCTGTCGGCGCGCGTTGCGCAGAGCGATGACGTGGGGTCTTGGAAGGCCAACGCCTACGTCGTCAAGAGCGAGCTCGATCTCTTCAACAATTTCACCTATGTCCTCAGCGACCAGACGTTCGGCGACCAGTTCCACCAGCATGATGACCGGCTCATGGCCGGCGCCAACGTCGCGCGCACGCTGAACGGATCATTTGCGGGCCTGCCCATCGAGACCACCATCGGCCTGCAATCGCGCTACGACGCAATCGAGCTCGCGTTGATGCGAACGTTTCAGCGCGACTTCCTGTCGAATATCCGCAGCGACAAGGTGGGCGAGGGCAGCGTCGGTGTCTATGCGGAGAGCACCGTGCGCTGGACCAGCTGGCTTCGGACCACGGCCGGTTGGCGCGGCGATTACTACGCCGCCGATGTCACGTCGCTGTACGATGCGAACAATAGCGGCCGCACCAGCGCCGCAATCGGCAGCCCGAAGTTCCGGATGGTGCTCGGTCCCTTCAATAAGACCGAGTTCTTCCTCGGCGCCGGCTACGGCATGCACTCAAATGACGCGCGCGGCGCGACGACGACCGAAGACCCCAGCGATCCCGGCACGAAACTCTCACCGTCACCACTGCTGGTGCGCACCAAAGGTGCCGAGGTCGGCGTCCGCAGCAGGATCCTTCCCGATCTCGACACCTCGCTCAGCGTCTTCATTCTCGACCAGGATTCCGAGATTCTGTTCTCCGGCGATGCCGGCGATACCTCGGCGAGCCGCGCCAGCCGCCGTTACGGCTTCGAGTGGACCAACCATTATCGCCCAAGATCCTGGATCGACCTCGACGCCGATCTTGCGATGACGCATGCGCGCTTTCGCGGCTACGACAGCGAGCAGGCGACAACTTATGCCTCGCTCGCAGGTTTCCCCGAGGCGCAGATCGGCAACGCGCCCGGCAACTATATTCCGAACGCGCCGGCCATGGTGGCGTCCGCGGGCATCACGTTCGGCGAGAAGACCGGCTGGTTCGGCGGCGTGCGCTGGCGCTACCTCGCCTCCAGTCCGCTGACCGAGGACAATGCGTTCCGCTCGCAGCCGACCAGCATCGTCAACGCGCGGCTCGGCTACCGCACGACCGAAGGTTGGCGCATCCAGCTCGAGGTGCTCAATCTCTTCAACACAAAAGCCAACCAGATCACCTATGCCTACGGCTCGCTCCTGAAAACGGATTCCCTCTACAATCTCTGTTACCTGCAGCAGGCTGCGCCGCCGGCCGTGTGCCAGAATGGCGTGATGGACTACGTGCTGCACCCGGTCGAGCCGCTCACCTTTCGGGTGACGATGGCGGGCGCCTTCTAGGGGCGGTCCGGCGGGGAACCGCAGGAGAGGCGATCATTGATCTGGGTCAACAGGATCACGCGAGGCCGATCGATATTTTTGAAGGCTGCCTTGAGATGAGAGTCCGCCGTGAAGACGCTTCGTCAGCTCTTGTCCGCAGAAGATATCATCCAGCTCTTGATCCGGCTTGGCCTGCTGGCTTTGCTGATCATCTGGACGTTCGTCATCATCCGACCCTTCGTGTCGATCCTGACCTGGAGCGCGGTGCTTGCGGTCGCGTTCTATCCCGCCTTCAGCTGGCTCGCCAAACTGCTCGGCGGACGTCCGCGGACCGCGGCAGCGATTCTGACGCTCGTCGCGCTCGGCATCGTTCTGGGCCCGGCCGCCTGGCTCGGCGTGAGCGCGGTGGAGGGTGTGAAGGACCTGGCAAGCCAGCTCGGCACCGGTGACGTCATGCTTCCGCCGGCGCCGGAGCAGGTCAAGACGTGGCCATTGATCGGCCCGCAGCTCTATGAATTCTGGGATCTGGCCTACACCAACGTGCGGGCGGTGTTGCGTGAGGTGGCGCCCTATTTGAAGCCGCTTGCGGGGCCGCTGCTGTCATTCGCAGGCGATGCCGGGCTTGGCACGCTTCAGTTCCTGGTGTCCGTCATCGTCTCCGGTATTCTCCTTCCTTTCGGGCCGCAACTCGTGGCGGTGACCCGTGGTTTCCTGACCCGGATCGTGCCCGAGCAGAGCGAGCATTTCCTGGCGCTTGCGGGTGCGACCATCCGGGCGGTGGCACAGGGCGTGATCGGCGTCGCGATCATTCAGGCCTTGCTGGCCGGTATCGGTTTCAAGCTGGCCGATATTCCAAGCGCGGGTCTGCTGGCTTTCGTCGTCCTGTTGTTGTCGATCGTGCAGATCGGCCCGCTCATCGTGCTTCTTCCCGTGGTCATCTGGATCTGGATGGACAAGGACGTGACGACGGCGTTGCTCCTGACGGTGTTCCTCGTCCTTGTCGGCTTCCTCGACAACATCCTGAAGCCGCTCGTGATGGGGCGTGGCCTGACCACGCCGACGCTCGTGATCCTGATCGGTGTGATCGGAGGAACACTGGCACACGGCATCATCGGACTCTTCATCGGGCCGATCATTCTATCGGTGGCCTGGGAACTCGCCGTGGCGTGGATCCGTATCGACAGCGGCGCGCCGGTGCGAAAAACGACAGGCGACTGAAGCTGCTGCCTAGCCGAGTTGAAGCACAAGATGAACCGTCTGCGGATCACGGCGTGCGGCCGGTTTGAAGCCGGACCTTTCGAAGACGCGTAGCATGGCCGTATTCCCGGGAAGGACTTCTGCCGTCAGCTCCCGCAATCCGCCGTCGCGCGCGATCTGGATGAGGTGCCGCATGAGGAGCGAGCCCAGTCCACGCCCCTGGTACGCATCGGTCACGACGAAGGCCATTTCTGCGACGCCTGGCTCGAACACGATGAATCGGCCACCCCCGACGATCATCTGTCCGTCGCCGCCGCGGACAAGTGCAGCGAGCGCGACGTGATTCTTGAAGTCGACCTGCAGGAAGAAGGCACGCTCCTTGTCCGAGAAGTGGCGCTTCATGGCAAAGAATCGACGCTGCAGAGATTGCGGGCTGGTCCGCTCGATCGCGGCCAGCATCTCCGCCTCGTCCTCGGGACGCAGCGCCCTGATCTCGACCGGGCTTCCGTCCTTCAGAATCTCCTGGGCTGTATAGTTTGCCGCCTCTGTCATGGGTCCCGATACCATCTCGCCTCGATCACTGCCGAGCGTCATATCTCGACACCGCTTCAAAGGGCGTCCGACGTTGACCTAGATCAACGTCAGCCGCGGGCCGTGCAACTTGAATGATGCAGCGCGACAGCGAGGTCGGAACATGTCCATGGACACAGCACAACTCCCCGGCGGTCCCATGTCTGGGTTGGTTGCGTCGGCAGTCGAATATCTGGTGGATGCAGGCCAGCGCAGCGTCCTCTTTCTGGACATCATGCGTCAGCGTGGCGACCAGTACCGGGAACATGTCGCACAAACCGCGCCGCACGTTCTGCAATATGCCGCCGAATTGATCATGGACGGCCGCAAGCTGGACGAGCCAGTCAATTATGCGCTGGTGCGTATCATTCCGCCCAAGGGCGTCGAAATCAATACAAAGCGGCGGCCATTCATCGTGGTCGATCCCCGCGCCGGCCATGGGCCGGGCATTGGTGGCTTCAAGGCCGATAGCGAGATCGGCGTCGCCATGAAGGCGGGACATCCCTGCTATTTCATTGGCTTCCTTCCGGAACCGATGCCGGGACAAACCATCGAGCGCATCGCGCGGGCGGAGGCCCTGTTCATCGAGAAGGTGATCAGCCGCCATCCCGAGGCAGACGGCAAACCCTGCGTGATCGGCAACTGCCAAGCCGGCTGGGCGGTCATGATTTTGGCCTCGCTGCGGCCGGAACTGTTCGGGCCGCTCATCATTGCTGGCGCGCCGCTCGCTTATTGGGCGGGCGTACACGGCAAGTACCCGATGCGCTATTCAGGCGGGCTGCTCGGCGGAAGCTGGCTTACGGCGCTGGCGAGCGATCTCGGCGGTGGCAAGTTCGATGGTGCCTGGCTGGTGCAGAACTTCGAGAACCAGAATCCTTCGAACACGCTCTGGACCAAGCAATATAACGTTTATTCCAAGGTCGACACGGAAGCGGACCGCTACCTCGAATTCGAGCGGTGGTGGGGCGGTCACGTCAACCTCAATGCCGAGGAGATCCAGTTCATCGTCGACGAGCTGTTCGTCGGCAACAATCTCGCGGCCGGCAAGATCGAGATGTCCGACGGCCGGAAGGTGGATTTGCGTAACATCCGCTCGCCGATCGTGGTGTTCTGCTCAAAGGGCGACAACATTACTCCGCCGCAGCAGGCGTTGCACTGGATCCTCGATTGCTATGCCGATTGCGATGAGATCAGGGCCTATGGGCAGACCATCGTCTATACCGTGCACGAAAGTGTCGGCCATCTCGGCATCTTCGTGTCTGGCGGCGTCGCCAAGAAGGAACACGCGGAATTCTCGAGCAATATCGATTTGATCGACGTGCTGCCACCGGGACTCTATGAGGCCACGTTCGAGGCGAGGGGTTCCGATACCGTCAATGCCGATCTCGCGACTGGTCAGTGGATCATGCGCTGCGAGGCGCGGACGCTGGACGATATTCGCGCGATGGGCGGCAACTCGCCGGAGGACGAGCGCCGCTTTGCCGCCGCCAAGCGCGTCTCGGAACTCAATCTTGCCGCCTATCAAAGGTACGTTCAGCCCTGGATCAAGGGCATGGTGACACCGCAAATGGCGGAATGGGCGCGCAACATTCATCCGCTGCGGCTGCAATACGAGGCCTTCAGCAGTCAGAATCCGTGGATGTCCGTGGTGAAATCGGCGGCCGACGCGGTCGAGGACAAGCGCAAGCCGGCCTCGAAGGACAATCCGTTCCTGGCGTTCCAGGAACAGATGTCAAAGCAGATCGTTCACGCGCTGGATAGCTGGCGGGATTCGCAGGAGGCGCTGAGCGAAGCCGTTTTCCTCAACGTCTATGGTTCGCCCGCATTGCAGGCGGCGGTCGGAGTGGATCCGAACGCCGCGCCATCCGGCCGGCGGGAGATGACGGCCGAACACCGAGCGATGTTGGAGAAGCGGATCGCCGAGCTGAAGTCGAAGATCGGTGAGGGCGGCCTTCGCGAGGCTGCCATTCGTGCACTGCTTTATGTCGGTTCCGCCCGCGGCATGGTGGACGAACGAAGCATCGAGGCGCTGCGCCAGGTTCGGCGCGACCATGCTGGAGCCCGCTTGACGCTGGCTGAGTTCAAGATGCTGGTTCGCGAGCAATTCTTCATGTTGCTGCTCGACCGGGACCGTGCCTTGGCTGCGATCCCGAAGATGTTGCCCGATGACGTCAATCAGCGGCGCGGAGCTTTCGCGGCGATGCGCGAGGTGCTGTCCGCGAGCGAGGACATCACAGGCGAGCGGGCAAAGCGCTTGAAGCAGATTGCCGGGCTCTTCGGTGTCGGTGAGGAAGGCGAGTCGAACGTCGCCCCTTTCGATCCCAAGGCAAAAGCGTCGTAGCGCAGCTTGTCAGAATTGGGAGTAGCATCATGTCGGCCGACACGACGCAAACGCAAGCGGGCAGCAAATACGACCATCTGATCGCGGCCGCCAAGGCCGTGCCGCCCTCGACGACCATCGTGGTCCATCCCTGCGACGAGACATCGTTGCGCGGCGCCGTCGACAGCGCGAGAGCTGGCATCATCCGGCCGCTGCTGGTCGGCCCGGAGCGGAAGATCAAGGAAACAGGGAGCAAGTTCGGGCTCGATATTGCCGGCTATGAGATCGTCGATGCGCCGCACAGCGACGCGGCCGCAGCCAAGGGCGTCGAGTTGATCCACGAGGCCCGCGGCGAATTGCTGATGAAGGGCAGCCTGCACACCGACGAGCTGATGCGGGCCGTCACGGCCAAAACCGGCGGCCTGCGCACCGACCGGCGCATCAGCCATGTCTTCGTCATGGACGTGCCGGCCTATGCCGAGACCATTTTCGTCACCGATGCGGCCATCAACATCTTCCCCGATCTCGACGCCAAGCGCGACATCATCCAGAACGCGATCGACCTCTACAATCTTGCCGGCTTCGGCAAGATACCGAGGGTCGCGATCCTCTCGGCGGTCGAGACGGTGACGTCAAAAATTCCGTCCACGATCGAGGCCGCCGCGCTCTGCAAGATGGCCGATCGCGGCCAGATCACCGGCGGTCTGCTCGACGGACCGTTGGCCTTCGACAACGCCATCGATCCCGAGGCCGCGCGGATCAAGGGCATCAAGTCCGAGGTGGCCGGCCGGGCGCAGATCCTGGTCGTGCCCGACCTCGAGGCCGGCAACATGCTGGCGAAGAATCTCGCTTACTTTGCCATGGCCGATGGCGCCGGCATCGTGCTCGGCGCGCGCGTCCCGGTGGTGCTCACCTCGCGCGCGGACAGCCCGCGGGCGCGGATGGCGTCCTGCGCCGTGGCCGCGCTTTACGCCCATGCACGGCGCCAAAAGGCGCCGACAGTTGCCGCGTGACCGCCATGGACACCATTCTCGTCATCAATGCCGGCTCCTCGAGCGTCAAGTTCCAGGTTTACTCGGTCGAGGGCGAGGGCACGCTTCGCCGGCAGATCAAGGGGCAGATGGACGGCATTGGCAGCCGGCCGCGTTTGCGGGCGAGCGGGGCGGGTGGCGATCCCATGGCCGATCGCGCCTATCCGATCGAGGCGATTCCGGACGTTCCGGCCGCGATGCAGGTCGCGGGCGAGTGGCTGAGAGATGAGGCTCGCCTCCAACCGTTGGCTGTCGGGCATCGCGTCGTGCATGGCGGGCCCGAATACGAGCGGCCGGTCCTGATCGACCACGGCGTGGTGGGGCGCCTGGAACGCTTTGTCCCGCTGGCGCCGCTGCATCAGCCGCATAATTTGGCGCCAATCCGTGCGATCCTTGCCAACTTTCCTTCGCTTCCGCAGGTCGCCTGCTTCGACACCGCGTTTCACCGCAGCCATGGGCCGCTTGCCGATCATTACGCGATCCCGCATCAGCTGCATGCCGAAGGCGTGCGGCGCTATGGCTTTCATGGACTTTCCTACGAATACATCGCGAAGACCTTGCCGCAGATCGCGCCCGACATCGCGAAACGGCGGGTGATCGTTGCGCATCTTGGCAGCGGCGCCTCAATGTGCGCGATGAAGGGTGGGCAGAGCGTCGAGAGCACGATGGGTTTTACGGCGCTGGATGGTCTGCCAATGGGTACGCGTCCCGGCCAGCTAGATCCCGGCGTCGTGCTCTATCTGATCTCGGAGAAGGGCATGTCGCCCGCGAAAGTGCAGGACTTCCTCTATCGCGATTGCGGGTTGAAGGGCCTGTCCGGCGTCAGCAACGACATGCGGGAGCTGGAGACGAGTGCGGACCCACGCGCAAAGCTCGCGATCGACTACTTCGTCTATCGGATCGGTCTTGCCGCCGGGATGCTCGCTGCCGCCTTGCAGGGCCTCGACGCGTTCGTCTTTACCGCCGGTATCGGTGAGAACTCGGTCAGCATTCGCGCGCGCATCGCGGAGCAACTCGGCTGGCTGGGCGTTGTGCTCGATGCCGCCGAGAACGCGCGTCACTCGCGGCTGATTTCGCGACCGAACAGTCTCGTTCCCGTCTACGTCGTGCCGACCGACGAGGAACTGATGATCGCGCAGCACACGTTGGCGCTGCTGATGAACGGAAAATCGCAAAACGCCAGATCTATGAGGGTGTCATGATTCCCGTGTTTCCGGAGACGAAGGTTGCGCTGAAGGGAAAGAAAGGCCTCGTCGTTGGCATCGCCAACGATCAGTCGATCGCCTGGGGCTGCGCGCGGGCGTTTCGCGCGCTCGGCGCCGAGCTGGCCGTGACCTATTTGAACGATCGTGCCAAGAAGCACGTCGAGCCGCTGGCGCAGGCACTGGAAGCACCGATCTTCATGCCGCTGGACGTGATGGTCGAAGGCCAGACCGAGCAGGTGTTCGAGCGCATCGCGAAAGAGTGGGGCCAGCTCGATTTCCTGCTGCATTCCATCGCCTTCTCGCCAAAGGAAGCGCTGCACGGACGCGTGGTCGATGTCGGGCGCGAGGGTTTTCTCAAGACCATGGAGGTCTCCTGCTGGTCGTTCCTGCGCATGGCCCATCTGGCGGAGCCGCTGATGAAGAATGGTGGCACCATGTTCACCATGACCTATTACGGCAGCCAGATGGTCGTGGAGAACTACAACATCATGGGCGTGGCGAAGGCGGCGCTGGAATCGGCCGTCCGCTACGTCGCCTCGGAGCTCGGGCCGAAGGGCATCCGGGTGCACGCGATTTCACCGGGACCGTTGGCGACGCGCGCGGCGTCGGGCATTCCGGAGTTCGACGAGCTCATGGACAAGGCGCAGTCGAAGGCTCCGGCACGGAGCCTCGTCAGCATCGACGACGTCGGTCATGCCACGGCGTTCCTGGCGCTCGACGGCGCCAAGCTGATGACCGGTAGCGTCATCTACATCGACGGCGGCTATCACATCATCGATTGAGGAGAGGTGGCGCGACGCGCGCCGCAGGAGCCAATCTGGGACATCCGGTTGGGACGCTTCTGGCTGATCATGGCACCATGCCGGTGATTTGCCCGACGTGTCAAGCAATTTCGGTTATTCAGCAGTTTGTCGTGCCGCCTCTGAATCTACTTTGCATGGGGTTGTTTTTCAGTTTTTGTATTCAGCGGTAGTGCAGGGCGATCAACTCGGCGACGCAGGCGGGTTTCTTGCCGCCTTCGATCTCGATCACGAGATGATAGTTCACGCGCAGGCCATCGGGCGGCACGTCCTCGGCCTCGGCGACCGTGACGCGGCCCCGCAGCTTCGAACCGGCCGGGACCGGAGCCAGGTAGCGTATGCGGTCCGCGCCGTAGTTGAGCGTGTTGCGCAGGCCCTTCAGGCCGATCACGGAACGGATGAAGAGCGGAGCGAGTGCAAGCGACAACAGCCCGTGCGCGATGGTCTTGCCGCCCGGCATCTCCTTGCTCGCGCGCACCTGGTCGACATGGATCCACTGCTCGTCGCAGGTCGCCTCGGCGAACTGGTTGATGCGGTCCTGGCTGATCTCGATCCAGTCGCTGGCGCCGATCTCGGTGCCCACAGCGGATTTGATCTCTGCGAAATCGCTGAATATCCGCATGGTCGTGCCCGTCAGATTTTCATTTCCGGTACGGTATCGGGAACCGTGAGCTCGGCGTCCGTCACGGCCATCACCTCGCCGACGCTGATACCCGGCGCGGTTTCCAGGAGCGTCGCCCTGCCGTCGGGAAAGGCGATCACGGCCATGTCGGTGACCACCAGGCTCACCGGCCGCGCCGACGTCAGCGGCAGCGTGCACTTTGCGACGATCTTCGACTTGCCCTTGGCCGCGTGCTGCATCGCAACGATAACGCGCTTGGCGCCGCTGACGAGATCCATCGCCCCGCCCATTCCCGGCACCATCTTGCCGGGGATCATCCAGTTGGCGAGGTGGCCGTGTGCGTCGACCTGGAGGCCGCCGAGCACGGTGACGTCGACATGGCCGCCGCGGATCAGCCCGAACGACATCGCGCTGTCGAATGTGCAGGCGCCGGGCAGGGCGCTGATCGGGCGCCCACCGGCGTCCGTCAGAGTCGGATGAGCCATGCCTTGCTCCGGGATCGGGCCGGTGCCGATGAGACCGTTCTCCGATTGAAAGAACACCTTTAGATCGGGCGGGACGTAGTTCGCGACCAGCGTCGGAATGCCGATGCCGAGGTTGACGAGGTTGCCGCTCTTCAGTTCCTTGGCGACGCGCCGGGCGATGATGGTCTGTGCATCCATGATCTCACCCGTTGGTAATGAGGAAATCGACGAGCGGCGCCGGCGTCACGACGTGGTCGGGCGCGATGACGCCGACCGGCACGATGTTGTCAGCCGTGACGATGACGGTGTCGGCGGCCATCGCCATGACGGGATTGAAGTTGCGCGAGGTGAGGGCGTAGGAGAGGTTGCCGAGATAGTCGGCGAGAAAGGCATGCACCAGCGCGAACTGCGCCCGCAGCGCAGTCTCGAGCAGGAACGGCTTGCCGTCGACTTCGATCTGTCGCTTGCCTTCGGCGACCAGCGTGCCGACGCCGGTCGGGGTCAGAACGCCGCCAAGGCCACACCCGCCCGCGCGAATGCGTTCGACGAATGTGCCCTGCGGAACGAGATCGACCGCGATCTGGTTAGCGAGCATTTGCTGCTGCGCCTTCGGATTGAGGCCGATATGGGTCGCGGTCAGCCGCGAGACCAGCGTCGCATCGAACAGCTTGCCGACGCCCTTGCCGGGGATGGCTGCGTCATTGCAGATCAGCGTCAGGCCGGTCTTCTGCTGCCGGACGACCTCATCGAGCAGGCGCTCCGGTGTCCCGACACCCATGAACCCGCCGACCATGACGCTTGCGCCTGCCGGGATCATCGCAACGGCTTCTTCGACGGAAACGGCCTTCATGGCGGCAACTCCGATCAGACGCTGAGGACAGCAGCGAGCGGATGTTTGCCGGCTGTCACCGCGGTGCTTTGATTTGCATCAAGGCTTATCGTCATTTGAATCGGCCATGGCGATGCCGACGCTTTGCAGCATGTCGCGCCAGAGCTTGCGCACCTCGGTGTGACGCCGTTCGAGGGCGGAGTTGACGGCCTCGCGATGAGGCACAAGGTCGGGCCCCTTCAGCGACAGGATTTGTGCCTGCAGCAGACGGCCGCTTTCGAACTCGATGCGGCGCAGCGCCATTGCGAATGGATCCTCGGGATTTGCTTCGGCCGGCAACAGTGCTGCCGGCCGGATGGCCGCGTGAACAGCGTGGGCGAGCGTCGCAAGACCGGCTGCCACTGCCAGCGGCCAGTCCGAAATCTCGTAGACGGGCGCCGGAAACCAGGCGCTTTCCCAGGCCACGGTCATATAGCCCAGGCCAGGATCAGGCGCCCAACTCGTCGCGCGCATCAGAAGCGAGACGATCTCGGTCTCGCGGAAGAGCTGTGTGTTCAGCTCGGTCTGCCAAGCGGACTCGAGCTTTGTGGGCAAGGTGAACGCGGACTGTCGTGCCAGCGCGCCGTGGGCGGAGATAAGGAATGCGGCGACACGCGTTTGCTGGTGGGGCGGCACGCGACCCTCAGAATCGAGCGGTCCGAAGAAGTCGCTCATGTCGCGCCTCTCTGGACGGGGATCGCGCGGAGATGATCATAGCCTTCGGGAAAGGGAGTGAGTTCGCCGCCGGGCTGTTCCGGCGCGACCCAGACCGCCTTGTTGCCCCGCCAGCGTCCGGCGAGCACGTCCTTGGCGAAGCGCGCCAGCAGATCGGCCGTCAGTGCCCCCTTTTCGAGCGTGAAGGCGTGATAGGCCTTCGGGATGATCACCAGCGAGCTGTTGGGGATTTCAAGCCGCAGGGTCTCGTGCAGCGCACGTGGCGTCAGGAAGTCGAACTCGCCGTTCAGGATCATGGTCGGGAGCGTGATCGACGAAAGCTGCGGCGTCAACGGCCGAAAGTCGAGAAAGGACTCCATCAGGTTCTGGAGCGCGTAGAGGTCGTTGACGAGCCAGCCCTGTCGCTTGACGCTGTCGAGCTTGTCCAGGAGCGGCTTCAGCCACTGGTCGGACAGGTTCATCGG
The DNA here is from genome assembly GCF_059803475.1 of Bradyrhizobium sp. UFLA05-89. Lineage (NCBI taxonomy): Bacteria > Pseudomonadati > Pseudomonadota > Alphaproteobacteria > Hyphomicrobiales > Nitrobacteraceae > Bradyrhizobium > Bradyrhizobium sp. UFLA05-89. The sequence continues at coordinate 66,759 of NZ_JBANBA010000003.1, forward strand.
CAGCAACAGGTCCTGGAGATAGCCGGTGCCGCCCAGGATCAGGCCGGTGCGCAAGGCGTTGCCGATCAGGAGCAGCTGTGGGGAGAGCTCCGCAAAGCAGCTCATCGGCACCAGGCCGGACAGTCGCTCGCCGTGCTCAATCGCGTAGCGCAGTGCAATGAGTCCGCCAAAGCTGATGCCACTGAGGAAGATGGGTCCATCGCAGAGCTCGCCGATCAGGCGATGAAGCGCGGTAACCTGGTCGTCCTGGTTGATGAACAGGGCCGGCTTGTCTGAGCCGCCCTGGCCGAGCAGATCGAAGGTCGCCACGCGGAAATGCCGGGCGACAAGCGCTTCGCGATAGGCAGCCCAGAGCTCGGCATATTGCGTGAGCCCGTTAACCAGAACATAGGCAGGGGCATCGGGCGGCCCTTCGAGCTCATAGCGTATCCGATATGAGCCGTGATTGAGGAAGGGCATTGCGACGACCGGCTGCAGTGTCTGATCGCTGCGATCTTCAATCTCCGGTCGGGGATTCCATTGAGCTAAATCAAAGCTCTCCCGGGTGACATCCCTAGCGTTTTCGCAAAACACCGCTAGGAGGAATCTGCCATGACCGGGAGAGACATGCTCAAACGTTGCTTCGTGAGCCTGATCGTGTTGCTGGTCGGCACGGCGCTCGCTGTCGCGCAACCCTTCACCCGCCGTTCGTCGCAGATGCAGCATGATGGGCTGAAGAAGACATACGAGATCGCCAACTTCCGCCTCGGCGGCAAGTACGATCTGTCCGATCCTTCGAAATGGGAGAATGGCGGCGAGGGCGGCGTGACGCTGGAATCGCTCGGTGCCGGCAAGCTGCGCGCCTCCTACATCGCGATCGGCAAGGCCCGGCGCAATGCCAATGACGAGATCACGAACGCCGTGGTCATCAACTCCTACTATTCCGGCGACTCCACCGACATGTTCGAGCAGTGGGTCAAGGGCGCTGCTTTGTCAGGCGGCGTGCCCATCATCGGGCCGGGGCGGCCAATCGACACCGATCGCTATTTCGTCATCATGGTCGATCCGCTCGGCACCTGGGGCGACAGCAAGCCGTCCGACGGGTTAGGCGTGAAATTCCCGCAGTACAGCTACTTCGACATGGTGCAGGCGAATTACCGCCTGCTGCGCGATCATCTGAAGGTCGCGCGCGTGGCACTGGTGACCGGCGTCTCCATGGGCGGCACGCAGACCTATGTCTGGGGCGTGATGCATCCGGAGTTCATCGGCGCGCTGATGCCGATCGGCGGCACCACGCAGTCAGACGCGGGCGATCCCGTCGGCAACTGGACGTTCCAGATGATGACGGCCGCGATCGAGTCCGACCCCGTATGGCAGGCCACGAACGGCGATTACTACAAGCTTCCCAAGGAAAAGCATCCGGTGCCGGGCGTTGCGTTCGGCTGGTCCATCCTTGGAATGACCGGGTATGACTTTGGTTATCGCACGACCCAGAATTTCACCGCAGTCCAGCCCGAGATCTTCTACTGGGATCCGCCAAATGAGAAGGCTGGGTTGAGCGTCACCAACCGTGCCAAACTCTACGATGCCGTGGATCTCGTTTGGCGCAACCGGGTCGGCGAAACGCACAACATCAATGCCTATCTCGGCCGTATCCAGGCGCGCACGCTGGTGATGCACATCACCAATGACCTCTGGTTGAACTTCAAGCTCGCGCAGCAGGCCGTCGATCGTGTGCCCGGTGCGGACCTCATCGCCGAGGAAAGCCCGGTTGCCCACTATGGCGTCTTCCCACTCATCAACAACCGCAAGAACGATCCCAAGTTCGTCGCGTTCATGGACGACGTCGCAAGCCTCGACCGCGCGCAACAGTTCGTCGACAAGAACTATCGCGTGCCGGGCGTCGCCGAGAACATCGATCCCAAAAAATCCTTCTGGAAGGATTTCGTGACCTATCCATATCCGGTCAAGTTCGCCAACGCCAAGGACAAGAGCGGCAATGCCTGGCAGATCGGCTACATGGATGAATATGCCGGCACGGCCAAGGATCCGAAGGTGCTCGTCATCATCCATGGCAAGGGTGCGTTCGGCGGGCACTACGGCAATATCATGCAATACGCCCTGCGCAGCGGCTTGCGCGTGATCGTGCCCGACCTGCCACATTACGGCATGTCGGGGCCCGGCAATCTCGACAAGAGCCCGGCCCGCACCATGCAAGACATGCGCGAGGTCATCTACGACCTCGTCGTCAATCAACTCGGCGTCAAGAAGGCCTACTATCACGGCCATTCGCTCGGCGGGCAGTTCGTGATGGGCTACGCCCTGACCTGGCCCGACGCGGTGCAGGGCCTTGCGCTGGAAGCGCCGTCCGGCCTCGAGGAATATCCGCGCGACATCACCATCGCCAAGGACAAGAAGGCCCGCCTGTTCGACCAGGCCTTCGACCATGACTTCGACAAGTGGAAGGCGACCTGGGACCAGACCGGCATTCTGGCCGCGGAGATGGCACGCGATGAGCAGAACATCCGCGACTTCTTCTACTTCAAGAAGCGTGATCCGAACACCGGCGCTGTGTCGGCGGCCAAGAGCGGCTACTTCTTCAACGACAGCGAATACGCCCGCTTCCATACTGAGCAGCGCGTCGGGCTGACCAAGGGAAATCCGAAGGAGCTCGAGCAATGGTGCAACGTCTTCATCTACGACATCTACACTATCGGCTCTGAGCTGCAGCAGGATGACCCGAAGAATCTCTACGAGCGGCTCACCCAGATCAAGGCGCCGATCTTCCTCGCGTTCGGCGACAAGGAGCCCTTCATCCCGACGCCCGCGTTCAACGGGCTGACGGATCTGGGGCGCGACGTCATCTCGCCGTTCATGACGCGGATGACGAATGCCGGCAACCGGCCGATCCTGAAGATCTATCCGGAAACCGGACATTTCATCCACACGGACAATCCCGTCGAGTTCTCGGTTGACGTCGTGGACTTCGTGACCAAGGGCAGCGTCGACACGTCGTCGCCGCAGGGTATCGACCGCATGATCAAGGGGGCCGTGGTATCGGCCTTGCCGGTGGCGCCGACCCCGGCGGGTGCTGCGCCGACGGCCGGCCTGAACAAATAGGGCTGCTCATGCCAAGGGTGCAGGCGGGCGAGGTTCAGTTGAGCTGGCGAGAGTGGGGAGGAGGCGACGTCACCGTCGTCTTTATCCACGGCAATCTCGCCAGCAAGGACTGGATCGAGCTCGCCGCGCCGATGTTTCCCTCAGGCCTCCGCGTGATCGGCATCGATTGGCGCGGCTGCGGTGACAGCGACCGGCCGAAGCCCAAGGCCGACTATGCGAACTACTCGATGCAGCAGCATGCGCAGGATATGCTCGCGGCGCTCGATGCGCTGGGCGTCAGCTATTGCCATCTCGCCACGCATTCGACCGGCGGCATCATTGCCGCCCGGATGCTCTTGATGCAGCCGCAGCGCTTCGGCCGCGTGTTCGCGCTCGATCCGGTGACGCCGCTCGGCATGGCCTTCAATGCCGATCAGATCGGGCTTTTCCGTGCGATGATGGCCAGCAGGGAGCTGACACGAACCGTGATGGCGACAGCGGCTTCCTCGCTGTTCGTGCCGGAGAGCATGGCGCCGGGCGAAGTTCCTCGATTCCGTGATGGGCTGGGTGATATCCCGGCGCTGTTCGACCGCATCATCGAGCAGACCTTTGGCGTCTCTGAAGGCATCTGGATCGGGACGCCCGTCAACCTCACGCGGGAAAAAGAGAGCCGGGAGCTGGAGCGCCGCATGGCGGAGATCCGGCACCCGCACCTGGTGCTGTGGGGCGAATGGGACGGCTGGATTCCGCCTTCTGACTTGCGCGCCATGGCCGAGGCGATGCCGGACTGCCGGCTGGTGGTGGTGCCCCGCATTGGGCATTCGATGAATCTTGAACTGCCAGCTCTGTATGCTGGCTATTTTGGGGCTTGGTTCGGCGGGCTTGCAGCGTAACCCTTGAGGAGCAACATCATGGCGGAAATCCCATCGACCGAGAATATGCGTACGATGATGAGCGAAGCGCTTGGCCGCCTGCGCAAGGCCAACACTGAATATTTTGATCTGCTGGAGAAAGGCCTGAGCTCCTCACCGCTGCCGATCGCGAATCAAGCCAAGGAGTTCTGCAGCCATATGCAGCGCAACGTCTCCGCGACCTTCGATCTCGGTGACAAGCTCGTCCAGGCCAAAGACATGCAGGAAGCGCTCAGGATCCAGTCCGAGTTCTTCCAGGACCAGATGCGCTCGTTGACCGATCAGGCCAGAAACATGGGCGAGTCCGCGATGAAGGCGGCTAGCGGCATGTTCACGCCGAAGGCATCATAGACGAAATCTCCTTCGAGGAGAACGGCTCCGCCACTTGGCGAAACGAGACAGGATGATGGCGCTTCAATTCTTGGTCGGCACCGTCATCAGCCTCGCCAACATCATGATTCACGCGCTGGTGACCGTCGGCGCCATCGGCATTGCGCGTGCGGCGGGGTTACGTGACGCTGCGTGGCCGCGAGTGCATCTGATGGCCGTGATGGTGGCGACTGCGGCTGCCCTGATGGTGGCTCACACGCTCGAAATTCTCGTATGGGCGCTTGCATATCGAGTGGTCGGTGCAGCGCCCGCCGGAAGCGATCTGCTCTATTTCGCCTTCGTCAACTATACCACGCTCGGCTACGGCGATATCACGCCGGTGCCGGACTGGCGGCTGGTCGGTCCGATGACCGCGATGAATGGCATCCTGCTCTTCGGCTGGTCGACTGCGGTGCTGTTCGAGGTGCTACGCAAGACGCTGGGGCACCTTGCGGCCGTCAGCGCCAAAGATTTCAGTTCTGGAGATCGAGACTAGCGAGCTGTCGGCGGTCCAAGAGCACGATTTGACGCTGGGTGTTGCCGACGAAGCCGAGGATGCCGAGCTCATGCAGGTGCGATATCGCCCGCGAGACCGTCTCAAGGGTGAGGCCGAGATAGTCGGCGATGTCGCGCCGCGACATCGGCAGCGCCAGGACGCCTGCGGCAGTTAGCCGCGTATCCATCTCGATCAGAAAGGCCGCGACCCGTTCCAGCGATGTCTTGCGGCCGAGCAGCAGCATGTGATCTTCCGCGTGCTGCAAATTGGTCGTGGTCATGCGGAGCAGGTTCTTGGCCACCACGGCGTCACTTTCGGCCACGGTCTCCAGGCTCTGCCGCCTGATGAGGCGCACGGTGGTATCGACGACAGCTTCTGCAGTGAAGCGATGCGTGCGGCCGTTCTCGAGCCCGAAGATATCGCCGGCGAGGTGAAACGCGCCGATCTGACGGCGTCCGTCAGACAGCAGCTTGTAGCTTCGCACCGCGCCGGTCTTGACCTGATAGATGTACTCGGCAGGCTCCTTCTCGCCGTAGATCTCATTGCCCTTCTTGTAGGTAAATTCGCTTAAACTCACGATCGGATTTGAGTCACTGCTCATTCCAAGATCGTGCAGCGAATTGGGACGGGGCAGGGGATCGCTGATGATGCGTACGAACATGGGCCAACTCCTCAATCCATTGCTGAATTGGTCTCAGGCTATTCATGGCGAGGAATGTGCCGCGCTACCCCACTCCCGCTTGGGTTGCTTTACGACGAAGGCGGCATTTCCAGCCATTGTCTCGAGGGCCATTGTACCAAAGGACAGGCGCTGCAATATCTTGCGCGGAGTGAGAAAAAGCGGTCTTTGTAAAATGCATTTTGATGCTCTTGGTACTACTACTTACGAATTGTCCGCTATGCCCGCTATCATCCATATGGGCTACTCGATCGCCGATTGATTCTGCGTTTCAGTGCGGCGGAAACTCCAATGGTCGTCGCGGCTAAGAGGTGAACTTGCCAGGGCTGGTGCACGTGGTCGACGACGACGCTTCGTTTCGGACGGCGATTGAACGCCGGCTGAAGCTTGCCGGCTACGATGTTGCGACGTACGCAGCGGCGCAGGAGTTGCTCGATCGATTGCCTGATCCCGACAGGCTGGGATGCATTCTGCTAGACGTGCAGATACCGGGACTGAGCGGTCCGGAGTTGCAACGCCGTCTCATCGAGCTCGGTTCGACGCTGCCGATCGTCTTCCTCACCGGGCACGCCGACACGGCAACGACCGTGCGGGCCATCAAGGCAGGCGCCGAGGATTTTCTGACCAAGCCGGTCTCGTCGGAGCAGTTGATCGACGCGATCGAGCGCGCCTTGGTCCGGCACGAAGCCGCGCGCAGCCAGCGCAGCAAGCTCGACTCGCTCAAGGCGCTGGTGGCCGCACTGACCCCGCGCGAGCGGCAGGTGTTCGATCTGATCGTGCGCGGCAAGATCAACAAGCAGGTTGCTCACGAGCTCGGAACCACGGAGCGCACCGTAAAGGCGCATCGCCACCAGGTGATGGAAAAGATGCAGGTTCATTCACTCGCGGAACTGGTGTCGATCGCGGAGCGCCTTGGCATGCTTGATCCCAAAAACGAGCAAAGCGGCTAATCCGGACCCGTTCGTCGGGGTCGTGCCGCATACCTATACCCAGGGACAATATGAAATGTGAATGACGACGTGTTCTATGGAGGGTGTAGCTCTACCTGGTTTGTTAGATCCTCGTTCAACAGAAGGCTGCCCCTCGTGCCGACCCGCAGATCCGTGTTCGTCGTCGACGACGATGTGTCGGTGCGCATCAGCATAAAACGGCTTCTGCGCGAGCACGGCTTTACGACGCTGCTGTTCGACTCCGCGGCCGCGCTGCTCGATCATGCCGAGTTCGAGAGCGCCATGTGCATCATCATCGACATTGATCTGACCGATCAATCCGGCATCGACCTGCGTCGGCGGATCGCAGACAAGGGCATCTCGGCCCCCGTGATCTATATCACCGGAAATGACTGCGAGCGGAATCGATCGGCCGCGGTCGCATCGGGATGCGTGGCTTACCTGACCAAGCCCTTTACCGCGAAATCACTGGTCGATCTGATCGAACGCGCCCGCGAAAACAGGATCTAAGCGCGATGGGATTGGGATGAACCGTCATCGCGCTTTAGGTTATTGCTTGAGCAGGATTTCCGCGCAAACGCGTTCCGAGTTTGCCGCAAGGGAATACCGCTGCATACGTTTCCGGATCGTGCTCCAGAGGCGGTTTCGCGCCGGTTCATTCCTCGATGTCCTGCTCCAGCGTCTTCGTGGGCGGGCCCTTGTGAACGGAAGCGAATTGTGCGAGCGGCATTGATGTCGTGAGCGCCAGAAGGTTGGAATCAACAACCTCGAGAACCAGCGTCTTTCCTGCTTCCATCTCCTTGACGATCTTTGGATCCGCAACATCGGCTGCGATGCAGGCGTTCGCGAGGCACCAGCTATAGGGCACCTGGTAGGGAGTGCCCTGGTCGACGGTCAGCTTGGCAGGGTGCTGCAGGTACATGCCGACGGGCACGAACAATTGCAGCCGCGCTGCCCGGTCGCCTTCTCGCTCGATCAGGTCCACCCGCATTGCCATTTGCCCGGTCGGAAACTTGCCGGTGATCGAGGTCCGGCACAGCGTCGGCGCGCCGCCTGCCTTGAAGCAGAGCTTTTGCCAATCTCCGTAGGTGATGTCCTTGGCCTCGCGCTGGCCGCGCGTTGCGACTTCCGCTGGTTTTTCGTTTTGCGCATTCTTGCGCGTGGCGGCGTCAGGAGTAGTAGGGACGCCGGCGATAGCGACGATCAGAACTCCCGCGAGACAATAACGAGCGTGGACCATGGTTCGCCTCCAAGTCTCTGGCCATTCCGGTCAATTTTGTGCGTCGAGAAACTTCGTCACCAGCGGCGACCAGATTGGTACCACATCGGGCGAGCCGATGAAGAAGTGTCCTTCGTTGCCGAATGGCGGCATCAGGTGGTATTCGGCGTTGCCGCCGGCGGCAGTGAAGGCCTCGTGCATGCGCTTCGTCAGGACCGGACCGAAATACGTGTCGTTCTGGATATAGATCCACAGCATCGGCACCCGCGAGGTGCGGCCGAATTCGCCGGTCTGCGCGACGAGCTTGTCGGACGCACAATTGTGGTTCGGCAAGCCGCCGACACGGCCGCCACGCCCTCCCGCAAGGACGATAATGGCCTTCACTTGCGGGGGATTGAAGCTTGAGAGCGCGATTGACGCCCAGCCGCCGGCCGATTGTCCGACGACGATGACGTCCTTCGGCACGATGCGCTTTTCGGCGGCCAGGTAGTCAATGATCCAGAGGTCGACTTGGGCGACTGCGAGCCCGGGATCACGGAAGTTTGGATGGGTGCATTTTCCGACCTTTGAGAAGAACGGCCCGCCGCGTTCGGGAATATCGACGGCGGTGGCGCCATATCCGGTGCCGACAGGGGCCACCACGAAGTTGCCGCGCCTGGCGAACCACTTGGCGGCGTCGCGGAACTCCACGAGCGGGAAGAAGCTGCGGTCGGTCGGGTTGAGTGACACGCCGTGGTTCATGATCACGAGAGGAAAGGGGCCGTCTCCCACCGGGCGCACCACGTACGCGAACATCGGAAGCGGCAGCGGCAGCGCCCAGACCTCCTCTTGAATGGAGCGATCCTCCGCCGCCACGACGTGCGCTGGCGCGAACAGACCGACGCACACAAGCAACAGCAGGGCCGTTAGGTTTCGCAGGGTTTGCTGACGCATGGCTCAGCTCTCCATTCCTTCAGCCCATGAACGTGCAGGCGACGATGATCGGGCCAAGAACGGCAAATCCGCAAATCTTGATCCGACCGAGAATGGTCCCGAGCGCGACCGCCAACGGCAGAAAGATTCCGGAGCGGCGGAGATGATCCATCTGGCGGTATCCATGATCGCATTTCCCCGGGGGCGCGTTTGCGGCAAGTCAGTCCCCAAAAGCGGCGAAATGCTTGATCCAGATCAATCCCGGCCGTTGGCGCCTTTGCGAACAAACAAATCCCGCAACTTGCGCTTGGCATTCCGGTGATCGCTCTCTTGATCGTGCTGTTGCGCTGCGAGGTTCATCGTGGTGGAGGGCGGCCGTGACGGGGCCCTTCGGACAGCCTGACGATTGGCTCAGGTTCTTCCCTCCGGTGCGATGGCTCGCCAATTATCAAGCGGCCTGGCTGCGGCCGGACGCAATCGCTGGCGTCACGCTCGCCGCGTACGCCATTCCGGTCTCGCTGGCCTATGCCGCACTGGCTGGCCTGGCGCCGCAGGTCGGCGTCTACGGCTATCTGCTCGGCGGCATTGGCTATGCGCTGCTCGGCTCCTCGCGGCAACTCGCGGTCGGCCCGACCTCGGCGATCTCGCTGATGATCGCCGGCACCGTGGGCACACTCGCCGGCGGCGACGTCGTGCGATACGCGCAGATTGCAAGCCTCGCAGCCTTCGCGGTGGCGGTGTTGTGCTTCATCGCCTGGCTGTTCAGGCTCAGTGTTCTCGTTCGCCTGGTCAGCGACAGCATCCTGGTCGGCTTCAAGGCCGGCGCCGGGCTCACCATCATCATGAGCCAGTTGCCGAGCCTGTTCGGCGTCCCCGGCGGCGGTCACAACTTCTTCGATCGCGTCTTCAAACTCGCCAGCCAGCTTAGCGAGATCAATCTCCTGATCCTGGCGATTGGCGCTGTCGCGCTCGTGCTTCTCCTGCTTGGCGAACGCTTTCTGCCGGGACGGCCGGTCGGTATCACCATCGTGGCATTGTCGATCGCGGTAGCGACGCTCCTCGGCTTTGCGTCCCATGGCGTCCCCGTGACCGGCAAGATTCCCGAGGGGCTGCCTGCGATTGGGTTGCCGACATTTGGTCTTCTGGAATTCGACGATCTCTTTCCGCTCGCGGCGGGATGCGTGCTGCTGGCCTACATCGAAGGTGTCTCTGCGGCGCGCAGCTTTGCCGCCAAGCACGGTTATCCCCTCGACGTGCGGCAGGAGTTTCTGGGGCTGGGGGCGGCGAACCTGGCCGCATCTTTCGGCCACGCCTATCCCGTCGCCGGCGGCCTGTCGCAATCCGCCGTCAATGACAACGCGGGCGCGCGGACGCCGCTGGCGCTGGTCATCTGCTCGGTGACGCTTGGCCTGTGTCTGCTGTTCTTCACGGGGCTGTTGACCAACCTGCCCAAGGCCGTGCTCGCGGCCATCGTGTTTGCCGCCGTCTACAAGCTGGTGGACGTTCGAGCGCTGCTGCGAATGTGGCAGGTCAGCCGGATCGACTTCTACGCCGCGGCGATTGCGCTCGTGTCCGTGCTGCTGCTCGGCATCCTGCAAGGCGTCCTGCTGGCGTCGATTGCCTCGATCTTCCTGCTGCTGGCGCGCGCCTCGCAGCCGAACGTGGCATTCCTCGGCCGGTTGCCCGGCAGTGGTCGTTACTCCGACAGCGCAAGACACCAGGGTGTCGAGCCCCTCGTTGGCGTCATCGCGTTCCGGCCCGAAGCTTCGCTGCTTTACATCAATGCCGAGACGATCCTCGATACGGTCCTGATCGCGCTCAAGAGGTCGGCGGACATCCGACTGGTCGCATGCGATCTCTCGGCATCGCCCTATATCGACCTCGCCGGTGCGCGCATGTTGCACGATCTCTACGACGAGCTCGCAACGCGTCGGGTCACCTTCTGCATCGTCGGCGCGCATGCGCAGCTGCGCGACCTGCTGCGGGCCGAAGGGCTGGCGGAGAAGACCGACAGCGGCCAATGGTTGCGCTCGCTCGACAGCGTTCTCGGTGAGGGACAGCCTGACACTGGCCAAAGAACGCCCTGATCTCCGGACTGGCTCGTCATCGTTCGCCGGCGCGGTGTTGCATTGCGAAGGAAGGTCGCTCATGGGCTCAACGGCTTCATTGCGTCGTGCGCGACCGTTGACTTGGATCAATGGACCCCGCCGCGCTGCACTCACGATCCCGCATCACCTGCCTCAGGGATCGGGAGACAACCATGTCCAAGGACACGAAGTCCGCGCAAAAGCGCATCGATCAGTTCTTTTCCGGGCCCGGAGGGCGGGCAGACGACTGGCGGGATCTGGTGGAGGCCGCGAAGGCATGGGCCCGCGGCGGTGATCGCGCGAAATACGATGCGGCGCTGGCCGATCTGTCGGTGACTGAGGAGTTTCACGGCTATCCCGGCCTGCAGTTGATGGCGGCATTGCGAGAGGCCGCTTCAGCGGGCGATGCGGCAACATCACTGGCCCTTGCGACGCGGATCACGCAGGCGCTGACCACGCGGTCATTCCGCCAGCACGCCGGCGACTGGAATCTCAAGGACGAAGGCAATGGCGAGGCGCCCGATCTGCTGCCGCCGACCTTCGGCTCGCATGCGGCCCGGCGGCCTTATTTCGAGACCTTGATCGTCACCGGTCTGTCGTCCGGCCAATGGCCTGCGCTGGCCGCCGAATGGCGCAAGCTGCGTCGCCCGGTCGATTCCTTCGTCTATGAGCCGGTCATCGTCGGCAGCCTGGAAGATGCGTTCTGCGCGACCATGCTCAACCCCAATATCGCGGCCGTCGTCATCAACGAGGGTTTTGGCCTGCGCTCACGCCACAATGCGCCGATCCTCCGCTCCATCGCGGCCGCGGCCGGTCTCAACGATGAATCCGACGCGGATGCTCTCCGGCTCGCCCATATCATCAAGCGGGTGCGGCCCGAGCTCGACATCTATCTGATGTCCAACCGCGACGTTGAGGAAATGGCCGGTAACCCCGAAACCAACGTGGTCCGCCGCATCTTCTACTCCATCGAGGAACTGCTCGAGCTGCATCTGTCGATCCTCGAAGGCATTCAGGATCGCTACGACACGCCGTTCTTCGACAATCTCAAGAAATACGCACAGCGTCCGATCGGCACCTTCCACGCGCTGCCGATCGCCCGCGGCAAATCCGTCTTCAAGTCGGACTGGATCCGAGACATGGGCGAGTTCTACGGGCCGAACCTGTTCCTGGCCGAGAGCAGCGCGACCACCGGCGGCCTCGACAGCCTCCTGGAGCCGACCGGCACCATCAAGAAAGCGCAGGACAAGGCGGCGCGCGCGCTCGGCGCCGATCGCGTGTTCTTCGTGACCAACGGCACCTCGACGTCCAACAAGATGGCGGTGCAGGCGCTGCTCGCGCCCGGCGACATCGCGATCGTCGATCGCAACTGTCACAAGTCGCACCACTACGGCATGGTGCTGGCCGGCGCTCAGCCGCTCTATGTCGAAGCCTTCCCGATGACGGAATATTCGATGTATGGCGCGGTGCCGTTGAAAACGATCAAGCAGGCGCTGCTCGGTGCGAAGGCCGACGGCCGGCTCGACCGCGTCAAGCTGCTCGACCTCACCAACTGCACCTTCGATGGCCACATCTACAACACCCGCAGGGTGATGGAAGAATGCCTTGCGATCAAGCCGGACCTGATCTTCCTCTGGGACGAGGCCTGGTTTGGCTTTGCACGGTTCTCGCCGTTCCTGCGGCGGCGTACCGCGATGGGCGCGGCCAACGAGATCGAAGCCTGGATGCACGACCCGAAGTCGGTCGCAGCCTATGAGAAGCAGCAGGCCGAGCTCGGCAAGAACCCGTCGGACGAGGTGCTGCTCAAGACCCGGCTCATTCCCGATCCGCGCCAGATCCGATTGCGCGTCTACCAGACCAATTCGACCCACAAGTCGATGTCTGCGATCCGCCAAGGCTCCATGCTCTCGGTCAAGGACGTCGAATTCCATACGGTCGAGCAACAGTTCAAGGAGGCCGTGTTTACCCATGCCTCGACCAGTCCAAACCAGCAGCTCATCGCGAGCCTCGACGTCTCGCGGCGGCAGATGGAGCTCGAGGGATATGGTCTGGTCGCCAACGCCATGGAAATCGCGCTCGCGATCCGCCAGGCGGTCAACAACAACCCGCTGATCTCAAAGTATTTCCGCATCCTCGGTGCGGACGCCATGGTGCCGTCGCAATATCGCCAGAGCGGCTTTACCGATTATCTCGCACCCGGCGTGAACTGGGCGAACACCCTGAAGAGCCTGGACGACGACGAGTTCTGCCTCGATCCGACCCGCATGACGCTGGTGTGCGGTACGGCCGGTTACGACGGCACGCAGTTCAAGGGCATTCTGGCGAACGAGTACAACATTCAGGTCAACAAGACCTCCCGGAACTCGGTCCTGCTCCAGTCCAACATCAACAACACGCGCAGCGACGTCGCGCATCTCGTCCGGGTCCTGGCCGAGATCGCGGGTGAGGTCGATCGCGGCCTGGCTCAGGGCGGGGCCAACGCGAAAAAGACGTTCGAGGCGCGGGTCAATAGCCTGATGAAGGATGTGCCCGACCTGCCGAACTTCTCGCATTTCCACCCGAGCTTCCGCGGCGATGCCGGCGCCAAGACCAACGAGGGCGATATCCGCGGCGGCTTCTATGCCGCTTACGACGCGGCGGGTTGCGAACACATCCGTCTCAACGATCCCGAGATCGACCGACGGCTGAAAGCCGGACCCGAGCTCGTCTCGGCGAACTTCGTGATCCCGTATCCGCCGGGCTTCCCGATCATGGTGCCGGGGCAGGTCATCACGCAGGAGACCATCGACTTCATGCGCAAGCTCGATGTGAAGGAAATCCACGGCTACGACGCCAAGGAGGGACTGAAGCTCGTACGCACGGAGGCCTTGGCGAAGATCGGCAGGCCAAAGCCCGGTGCTCAGCCGAAGCTGAAGGCTGCCTCTTGAGATAGGTAGGGGACGTGCCGTCTCGGGCGTCCTGCTTACCGTGTTCGGCTACTTCGCGATAATTTTGGCTCAACAGTTCGACGTAGAAACCAAAGGGGAAACCAAAGTCATGAGAAAGCTTGCCATCCGCGCCGCTCTGGTCGCCTTGCTCGCAGGCGTTGCCGGTTTCAGCACGCCATCACGGGCCGAGACCGGCCAGGTCGCAGTCGTCTTCACCAAAGGCGGGCTGATCGTCGGGGTCGGCGGCGGCGATGGTGTGCTCAGACTCCGGGGCAAGGACTATCCGTTCACAGTGTCCGGCATGAGCGTCGGCTTCACAATTGGCGCCTCGACGACAAAATTTGTCGGACGAGCTCTCAATCTTAAGGGACCCGCGTCGATCGAAGGATCGTACGCGGTGGGTGGAGCGGGTGGCGCGGTTGCCGCGGGCGCCGGTGCCGTTCAGCTGCAAAACGCGAACGGCGTGATCCTGCAACTCAGCGGGCCGAAGGTCGGTGCCGAATTGTCGGCCGCGGTCGGCGGCGTCACGATCAAACTGAAATAGGTCCTGGTGATCGGGCCGCGCCCGCGCGGTCTGACGGAACACTGCGCTTTGTTCAAATGCTTCGGTTCCGTTGATCTAGGTCAAGTTCTGACGCGATCGGCGGCCGACGGTAACGTCGGGTGCTGATCGCATGTCGCGTGGCATCATCGAAGAGCGAACGACGGCACCCCAATCAATGGAGGACACGCCATGCTTCGTTATCTTCTCGCTGCTCTTGCGGCGCTCGTTCTTCTCACGACCTGCCTCATTCCGGATGATGCCTTCGCTCGCCGGGGCGGCGGTGGTGGTGGTGGCTTCCGCGGCGGCGGTGGTGGCTTCCACGGTGGTGGTATGCGGGCAGGCGGTGGGTACCGCGGCGGTGCCGTTCATGCCGGTCGCGTTGGCGGTGGCGGCTATCGCGTCGCCGGAGGCGTGCGTCCGAGTCATCCGATAGCCGGTCGTCCGGGCCGTCCGATCGCAGGCCGGCCGGGTTATCCGGGGCGTCCGATCGCCGGTTATCCCGGCTATCGTCCGGGCTATGGCTATGGCTGGCGTGGACCCGCTTATGGCGCCGCCGCTCTTGGAGCCGCAGCGGCCGGTGCGTACGGTGCGTATGGCTATTACAACAACAACTACTACAACAACGGCTGCTATCAGGACTCCTACGGCAGTTGGGTCTGCCCGCAGCAGTATCCTTATAATTATTGAGGCAAAGGTCGCATCAGGCCGCCACCACGCGGCCTGATCCGCTCAATAACGCTCCTCGACGAATTTCAGCCCGCGCAGGCTGGCCTGGTCGTTGTAACGGCCCTTGTCCGAGCGCGGCGGCAGCCTGATCTTGTCTTTCTTGACGCGCTTGTAGGGGATCGCCTTGAGCAGGTGCGCGATGCAGTTCAGCCGCGCCCGCCGCTTATCGTCGGAGCGGATGATGTGCCAGGGCGCGTGCTTCGTGCTGGTCTTCCTGAGCATCAGGTCGCGCGCCCGCGAGTAGTCATACCAGCGCCGGTAGGATTCCACATCCATCGGGCTCAGCTTCCACTGCCGCACCGGATCGTCGATGCGGGCCCTGAATCGACGCTCCTGCTCGTCCATCCCGACCTCGAGCCAGATCTTGACGAGGATGATGCCGCCCTCGATGACGTATTTTTCCATCTGGGGGCAGAGGGCGAGAAAGCGATCGTGCTCGGCGGGCGTACAGAAGCCCATCACGTATTCGACGCCGGCGCGGTTGTACCAGCTCCGGTCGAAGATCACGATCTCGCCGCCGGCGGGAAACTGCTCCATATAGCGCTGGAAGAACATCTGGGTCTTTTCGCGATCCGACGGCGCCGGAAGGGCAACGACGCGAAACACGCGCGGACTGACCTTCTCGGTGATCGCCTTGATGGTGCCGCCTTTGCCGGCGGCATCCCGACCTTCGAACAGGACGATCACCCGCAGCTTCTTCTCCCTCACATAATCCTGGAGATGGCAAAGATCGACCTGGAGCTTTTCGAGCTCCTTCTCGTACTCCTTGCGCTTCATTCGTGTGTCGGACTCATCATCCTTGGCCATGCCTGTCCTTTCGCTGTTTCAGCTCCGACGCGGCCGAATGGCCGTCAATCGTCTCCCCAGGAGATGGTGACGCCGATATCGCCCGGAACGCCGCCGGGAAAATCGATGATCTGGTAGGCGATGCGATAGCCGCGCGGCTTCAGGTGGTCGGTCCAGAGCTGGAAGATTTCCTTGGGGATTCCGGTCAGTGTGTTCTCCCAGCCCTTTTCCCGCTGGTTGATGGCGCGGCCCTTGTCGGTGCACAGCGTGTTGGGGAAGCGATAGACCTGGACCTCGGTCAGGCCGTTTCGCACTGCACGCTGGATGATGGTCGAGGCGAGCTTGATCTTCTCCTCTTCGGTCTTGCCGGACGGCTTGCTCAGCCGGTCGATCAGGGCGTGCTTCTCGGCCTCGGCGGCGGCGGCGAGACGGGCATATTCCTCGGCCTTCTGAGCCTCTTTGAGCGCTGCTTCTTTCCGGATCTGCGTGGCATTGGGGATGAGATCATCGAGGCCGGGCATGGCTGACGGCTCCTGATTGGGTGTTGGCAGTTCAGCGTTCGAGGTAAGCTAGGCCCGGCGGCGAGGCTTCCCTTGATTCAAATCAAGCAAAATCCACACCGGGGTAGTCAGACTGGCCGCAACGCAATGCGCAACTCCGCTCCAGATTGGGGAGAGACCATTGAACGACCAGCTTCATCCGATGGCTCCGCACCATCTACCGTTCTATCTCGCGCCTGGAAGCGGGGTCGACCCGCTGATGGTGGTGATGGGAATATTCCTGATTGGCACCGTGCTCTGGGTCGGCACGCTCTATTGGAAGCTGCACAGCCTGCCCGAGCGGATGGCGCATAAATCACAGAAACTGCAATTCGAATTCGTCGCGGTGCTCGGCCTGATCTCGCTCTTTACCCATATGCATATCTTCTGGGTCGCGGGCCTGTTGCTTGCGTTGATCGACATTCCCGATTTCGGCACGCCGCTGCGCAGCATCGCCGACTCCGTCGAAAAGATTGCCGATGCGACGCCGGGAGAGGCCGGCTCGGCGAGCCCACTACCGGCGGATGAGCCGAGCCCCGTCAGGCAGAAGGAGCCCAGCCATGTTTGAGCTCATGTTCTGCTCGCTCCTGACCATCGTGCCGGACTACCTCTATCGCCGTTATGTCCAGGGCAAGCGCTTCGGCAAGGAGATCACGTTCTTCTCCATCTGGTATGAGCTGCGATGGGGCATCACCGGTTGTCTGATGCTCACGGTGTCGCTGATCACCATGATCTTCTATTTCCATCCGGCGACCGACTCGGCGACGCTTTATTTCCGCACCGTGCCGATCCTGCCCGAAGGATCGGGGCGGGTTGCGGAGGTCAAGGTCGGCTTCAGCCAGGAGGTGAAGAAGGGCGACGTGCTGTTCACGCTGGACAGCTCCAAGCAACAGGCCGCCTACGAGACCGCCCGGCGGAAGGTCGCCGAGGTCGATGCGGCAATGACCTCGGCGCAGTCGGATGTCGTCAAGGCCGAAGCCCAGATCCAGGAAGCCAAGGCCAATTATCAGCAAGCCAAGGACGAACTCGACACCAAATCCGAATTGCAGCGCCGCAACCCCGGTATCGTGCCGCAACGCGACATCGAAAAGCTCCAGGTGCTGGTCGATCAACGGCAGGCCGGGATCGATGCGGCGACCGCCGTGAGGGAAACGGCCGCCTTGCAGGTGTCGACGCTCCTGCCGGCCCAGAAGGCGAGTGCTCAAGCCGCTCTCGAGCAGGCCCAGGTCGACCTCGACAAGACCATCGTCCGCGCCGGCGTCGACGGCCGGGTCGAGCAATTCCTGCTTCGTGTCGGCGACGTCGTCAATCAGTTGATGCGGCCGGCGGGCGTGCTAATTCCGGAGGGCGCCGGCAGAAAGGTGCTTCAGGCCGGCTTCGGCCAGATCGAGGCGGGCGTGATGAAGGAAGGCATGGTGGCGGAAGCGACCTGCATATCGAGGCCCTGGGTCATCATCCCGATGGTGGTGACGACAGTGCAGGACTACATTGCGGCAGGACAGTTCCAGGGCGGGCAGCAACTGCTCGAAGCACAGAATGGCCCGAAGCCCGGCACGATCCTCGTCTTCTTGGAGCCACTCTACAAGGGCGGGCTCGAAGGCGTGACACCGGGGAGTAGCTGCCTCGTCAACGCCTACACCAGCAATCACGAGGAGATTTCCGCAAAGGACACTAGCACCGGGCGAGCGATCGCGCTCCACGTCGTCGACGGTGTCGGTCTTGTGCACGCACTGCTGCTTCGCATCCAGGCGCTCCTGCTGCCGATCAAGACGCTCGTGCTGAGCGGCCACTGACGCCGAGGAGGGCCCCGGCAAAAGCGTTGGCCGTGGGCCGTTTTGCGTTAGAATGAGATGAAGGTGCAGCCGGTCGAAGCTGCTGAGGAAGAGGATGAGCGGGCGCATCCCAATCGTTGCTGCGGTCAGGCGGGGCTGGCCGGCGGCGGCCGCACGGCTCTGTCTGTGTGTACTGGTCTTGGCCCTAGCCGGGCTCGGACCGGCGAGCGCTGCCGATCAGGGCCAGCCCAAGCGGGTGCTGCTGCTTCATTCCTTCGGACGGGAATTTCGTCCGTGGAGTGAATTCGCGCGGGCCATCAAGGCCGATCTCGAGCGGCAGGCGCCGTGGCCGCTGGACATTCAGGAGCACACGCTCCTGACGGCGCGGTTCAACAATCCAGGTCCTGAAGAGCCCTTCGTCGATTATCTGCGCTCGCTCTACGAGAGTTGTCCGCCGGATATCGTCGTCAGCGTCGGGGCGCCTGCGGCAAAATTCGCCCAGAAGTATCGCAAGCAGCTTTTCCCCGACACACCGATGGTCCTGACCGCGGTCGAGCAGCGCCTGGTCGATCGCACGGGACTGACCGACAACGACACGGTCATCGCGATCCACAATGACTTTCAGGCATCTTTTGCCGGCATCCTTCAGGTCCTGCCTGCCACGCAGAAGATCGCCGTCGTGCTGGGAGCCTCTCCCGTTGAGAAGTTCTGGCTTGAGGAGGTCAAGAAGGATGCGAAGCCGTTCGAAAACAGAGTGTCGTTTGATTGGTATTCGGGGCTTTCGTTCCAGGACATCCTCAAGCGCGCGTCATCGCTCGCGCCGCACACGGTCTTGTTCTGGGGCCTGATGTCGGTCGACGGTGCAGGTGTCACGCATGAAGGCGACATCGCCTTGCGCCAATTGCGAGCTGTCGCCAACGCGCCGATCTTTTCCTATCAGGATGCCTTCTTCGATGGCCAGACCGTCGGTGGCCCCATGCATTCTACGGCCGCAACCAGCCGGAAAACCGTCGACGTTGCCATCCGTATCCTCGGTGGCGAGAAGCCGGGCAACATCAAGATCGAAACGCTCCAATTTGCGCCACCGCGATATGACTGGCGTGAGATGCAGCGCTGGGGCATCAGCGAAAGCAATCTGCCTCCTGGCAGCGAGATCCTGTTTCGCGAGCCGAGTGTTTGGGAGGTCTATCGCTGGCAGATGGCGCTGATCGCAGCGGTGATCCTGGTGCAGGCCGGCCTGATCAGTGGCCTGCTTCACGAGCGCTGGCGTCGCCGTGTCGCGGAGGTCGAATCCCGCCAGCGTCTGGCCGAGCTGGCGCATGTCAACCGCTACGCGGCGGCCGGCGAGCTGACGACGTCGATCGCGCACGAATTGAATCAGCCGCTCGGCTCTATCCTCACCAATGCCGAGACGGCCGAGCTCATGTTGAAGGGGGCTTCCCCCAATCTCGGCGAGATCAGGGAGATCCTTGCCGACATCAGGCGCGACGATCAGCGGGCGAGCGAAGTGATCCGCAGGCTACGCAGCGTGTTGAAGAAGACGCCGTTTGAGATCGCCGATATCGATCTGAACGAAACCGTCGGCGAGGCGATCGGATTTCTGACCGCCGTGACCGACCGGCACAAGATCGCCCTGAAGTTCACGGCCGCCGCAAGCGCGCTGCGCGTCAGGGGCGATCCGGTCCAGCTTCAGCAGGTCATTCTCAACCTGATCATCAATGCGATCGACGCGATCTCCGAGGCGGAGGCGAAGGTGCGGGAGGTGACCGTCACCACGGCGCTGTCCGGCTCCTTCGCAGAAATCAGGATCGGCGATAGCGGACCCGGCATAGCCGCCGGCGATCTCAAGAACGTCTTCAATCCATTCTTCACCACCAAACCGCAAGGCATGGGCATGGGACTCGCCATCGCCAGAACCATCATCGAGGCCCATCGCGGACAGATCGTTGCCGAGAACAGGCTGTCGGGCGGTGCGCTGCTTACGATCAAGCTGCCGATCACGCGTTAGACAACGCATCGGCCGCGGAATTTTCGCGCCGCAACAACCCGGCATCCCCTTTCTTTGATCTTCGTCAAAGGAACACATCCGTCCCGGCCCGATGCTCCCCGCCGCAATACCAACGGAGAGTGTGCAATGTTTCGCTGTGGCAAGACCCTGATCGCGCTTGCGCTGATGATGGCGATGCCCATCGCCGTATCGGCGCAGAACCCGGCCGCGCCGAACGCGCCGGCAAGCCAGGCGCCGCCAGCAAGCCAGGCCCCGCCAGCAAGTCAAGCGCCGCCAGCAAGTCAGGCTCTGCCGGCCGCGGAGCTGTTGAAGCCGGAGCAGCTCGAGGCGCTGGTCGCGCCGATCGCGCTCTATCCGGACGAGTTGCTTGCCAACGTGTTGGCGGCATCGACCTATCCGCTGGAGGTCGTGCAGGCCGATCGCTGGCTCAAGGAGCGCAAGAAACTGAAAGGCGATGCGCTGAGGGGCGAGGTCGAGAAGCAATCTTGGGACGACAGCATCAAGGCACTCGCCAGCACGGCCGACGTCCTGGCCATGATGAGCGACAAGCTCGAATGGACCAAGAGCCTCGGCGACGCCTTTCTCGCGCAACAGCCTGACGTGATGGATGCAATCCAGCGGCTGCGCAACAAGGCCTATGACAACAAGAAACTGGTCACGACCAAGCAGCAGAAGGTCAGCGTCCAGACTCAGGACAACAGGCAGGTCATCCTCATCGAGCCGGCCGACGCCGGTACGATGTACGTACCCTATTACGAGCCGGCGACCGTTTATGGCGCGTGGCCCTACGCCGAGTATCCGCCGTACTACTTTGGATATCCTTCTTATATCGGCGCAGGCGTGGTGGCGGCAGGCCTCGCTTTCGGCACCGCCTGGGCCATTGGACGCTGGGGCAACTACTGGGGCGGCGGCTGCAACTGGGGCAACCGCAACGTCTACGTCAATCACCGAACCACCAACATCGCAAACGGCTGGCAGCACAATCCTGCGCATCGCCAGGGCGTGCGCTACAACAACGTGAACGTGCAGCAGCGTTTCGGCAACAACAACATCAAGGCAGGCGCGGCCGACCGGATGGATTTTCGCGGCCGCGATGGGCAGCAGGTCCTGAAGTCCGGACAGGATCGGCCAGGCGCTGGAGACCGTGCAGGTGATCGCGCAGGTGATCGCGCGGGAGATCGTGCAGGGGACCGCGCGGGCGATCGAGCGGGAGACCGCGGCGGCGATCGTGCAGGTGATCGTGGCGGAGATCGCGCCGGCGCTGGCGATCGCGCCAAGGGCGGCGGCGACCGTGCCAAGGGTGGTGGCGATCGAGCTGGCGCGAAGGGCGGTGGCGACCGCGCGAAGGCCGCCAACCGCGGCGGTGCTGGCGCGGGCAATCGCGCTGCCAATGCCAACCGTGGTGGCGGCAATCGCGGTGGCGCCATGAACGTCTCCTCCGGCCGTGCGGCTGCCGCAGCATCAGCACGCGGGCGCTCGAGCATGGCGAGCATGCCACGCGGCGGCGGTGGCGGTGGCTTTGCCGGGCGCGGCGGTGGTGGCGGAATGGCGATGCGCGGCGGTGGAGGAGGCGGCTTTGGTGGAGGCGGGCGCGGTGGCGGCGGCGGTGGCCGGCGTTCGGATATCGCGCTGAAGCACGACATCGTCCTGCTCGGTCATCTCGCGAGTGGCCTTGGCTACTACCGCTTCAGCTATCTTGGCAGCCACAAGGCCTATGTCGGCGTCATGGCGCAGGAGGTCGAGCGCGTGATTCCGGAAGCGGTGACCCGAGGCAGCGACGGCTATCTGCGGGTCTATTACGAAAAGCTCGGTCTGAAATTCCGCACGTACAGCGATTGGCTTGCCGGCGGCGCAAAAATCCCTGCGGAGGTGATGCCATGATCGGTCTGAAGTCGCTTCGGCGCCCAGCTTTGCCGGCCATCATGGCGGTCGTGCTGTTCAGCTTGCCGTCGCAGGCGCAGCAATCGTATCCCACTCCTGAGGACGCAGCCGCAGCGCTCGCCGCGGCTGTGAAGAGCGGACCGCGCGATATCCTGAAAGTGCTCGGCAGGAACGCAGACGACATCGTCTCCTCCGGTGACGAAGTTGCCGACGCCGACATTCGTCAACGCTTCACGTCGATGTACGATGCCAAGCATGCGATCAAGGCGGAGGGCAACAAGAAGGCCACGCTGATGCTCGGCGCGGACGATTTTCCGTTCCCGATTCCCTTGGTCAACTCCAAAGCGGGCTGGGAATTCGACGTGGACGAGGGGCGGATCGAGGTGCTCTATCGCCGTATCGGCCGCAATGAGCTCGATGCGATCCAGGCCGCGCTCGCCTATGTCGATGCCCAGAACGACTATGCGGAGAAAGACCGCGGCGAAGGCGTCGGTGTCTATGCGCAACGCATCGTCTCGACGCCCGGAAAGAAGGATGGGCTGTTCTGGCGCGACGATACTGACCCGAGCCCGCTCGGCGAATTTGCGGCGGAAGCCTCGCGCGAGGGCTACAAGATGGAAGGGCAGGGTGCGCCTTATCACGGTTACTACTTCAGGATCCTCAAGGGGCAGGGCCCCAACGCGCCCGGCGGCACCCTCGACTACGTCGTCAAGGGCAAGATGATCGGCGGCTATGCGCTCGTCGCCTATCCCGCCGAGTACGGCAATTCCGGCGTCATGACCTTCGTGGTCAATCACGGCGGCACCGTCTACCAGAAGGATCTCGGGCCTCGCACCGAAAGCATTGCCAGCCGCATGATCTTGTTCAATCCGGACCAGACCTGGAAGAAGGTCGATGCCGCAAAACAATGAGAAAATAGCGCGGCGCTTTTTCCTTGGCTGGCTGACGGCGATGACATTGCTTGCCTTCGTTGTCCCAGCAACGCCGTCGTTCGCACAGGCCGCCGGCCAGGTCCGCGTCAAGATCGTGAAGGCGGGCCTCCTGGTCGGCGGCGGCACCGGCAGCGGCGTGCTGACCTGGCGTGGCCGCAACTATCCCTTTCGCGTCTCCGGTCTGAGCCTTGGAATCACGGCTGGCGCCACGATCAGCCGCCTGGACGGCTGGGCCTCGGGCATCCGCGAGATCAATGATTTCGCTGGCACCTATAGCTCGGTTGGCGGCGGCTTCGCCCTGGTTGGCGGTGTCAACGGTGTCCATTTGCGCAACGAGAAGGGCGTGACGATCGTGCTGCAAGGGCCGAAGGCCGGACTGGAAGTCGCCGCCAACCTTAGCGCGATCACGATCTCCATGAGATGAATTCGGCCTGAAGACTTCCCATCCGGATTCTATTGAGCATGCGAAGCAGGCCTCCAAATTGAGGGAATTTCTGCTGGCGCAACACCGCCGCACATCGCACTTGAGCGCAATTTGCCCATCCACGCGCCGCCGATTGCGAGCGCGCGATCGACGTCGCTCGCACTGCCCCTTTCGCGTATTCGCCACCCGGCCCCGCGTCTGCCGCGAATAACATGATGTTAGGTTTATCGCATAACACGGTAATTGTGTTAGCTCGCCGAAAGCCTATTGTCACACCGAACCAGACACGTCCCGGCAGTCGACAAGCGCAAGCGGAAAGCCCGCCGCGCGATCGGATAATGCTGCCCAACACACATCTATGAAGCCCGCTTACGGGACGCCAGCAAAATAGGTCGGAGGAAACTTGCACATGACCACGGCTCGAGCGATCCACGACATGGGTCAATCCAAGAAGGCTGCTGCGAGCGGCTGGATTGGATCCGCGCTTGAATATTATGACTTCTTTATCTACGCGACCGCAGCGTCGCTGATCTTCCCGCAGATCTTCTTCCCGTCGGACAATCCCACCGTTGCCATCGTCGCATCGCTCGCAACGTACGGTGTCGGATATGTGGCCCGGCCGATCGGTGCCTTCGTTCTCGGGCACTGGGGCGATACCCACGGCCGGAAAACGGTTCTGATCGTCTGCATGTTCCTGATGGGCATTTCGACCATGGCCGTCGGCATCCTGCCGACATACCAGCAGGTCGGCATTTGGGCGCCGATCCTGCTCGTCACCTTACGTCTCGTGCAGGGTTTTGCCGTTGCCGGCGAGATCTCCGGTGCAAGCTCGATGATCCTGGAGCATGCGCCATTCGGGCGGCGCGGATTCTATGCGAGCTTCACGCTCCAGGGCGTGCAGGCCGGACAGATCCTTGCGGCGGCGGTCTTTCTGCCGCTCGCGGCCTACATGCCCACCGAGGCCTTCAACAGTTGGGGTTGGCGGATACCCTTCCTGCTCAGCTTCTTCGTCATCGTCGCGGGCTACATCATCCGCCGCGAGGTTGACGAGACGCCTGCCTTTGCCAGGGAAGATGAGCGCGGCGAAACCCCGCGTGCTCCGATCATTCAGGCCATCAAGCTGAATTGGAAGGACATGCTCAGGGTCATCTGCATGGCGCTGATGAATGTCATTCCGGTCGTCACGACGATTTTTGGCGCGGCCTATGCCGTCCAGTCTGCCTACGGAATCGGTTTTGCGAAGGACGTCTACCTCTGGATTCCGGTCCTCGGAAACATGCTGGCGGTGTTCGTCATTCCCTTCGTCGGCAACCTCTCGGACAAGGTCGGCCGCAAGCCTCCGATCATCGTCGGCGCGCTCTGCTCCGGTCTGCTCGCGTTCGGATACCTCTATGCCATCAGCATCAGGAACGTGCCACTGGCGATCGTGTTGTCACTCCTGATGTGGGGTGTGGTCTATCAGGGCTACAACGCGATCTTCCCGAGCTTCTATCCTGAACTGTTTCCGACGCGCACCCGGGTTTCGGCGATGGCGATCTCGCAAAACATCGGCACCACCATCACCGCGCTGCTTCCCGCTTTGTTTGCGACCGTGGCGCCTCCCGGCTCGGCCAACATCCCGCTGACGGTGGGCGCCATCGCCTTCGGCATTACGGTGATTGCCGCCCTCGCAGCGGTGACTGCCAGGGAGACGTACCGGATCAGCCTTGACGATCTCGGAAATCCGGATGCCGTGCCGATGCCAAGGGCGGACTATGAGCGGAGGCGTGCGGAGACGGCCGGTGAGGCTGCCGCGGCTCTGACCTGACGGCCCCGGGAAGTGGAGGTGATGGCGGCGCCATGATCTCGGATGTTGCCGTCCTGCTGCAAATGAAGGAAGAACTGCCGCTGCGGCCAAGCCCGCCAGCAGCGGCAGGGCTCCCGCCAACCGGATGACGCTTGATCGGCAAAGCCATTGGAGCGATAGCGATCTTCGACCGGCGGCGCGCCGGCTACCAAGGAGTTGAGAAATGAATCCCGTTGTTGTTGCTGTCGCGATCACCGGTTCCGTTCCGCGCAAGAAGGACAATCCGGCGGTGCCGATCGTGCCGTCCGAGCAGATCGAGTCGACGCACGCGGCCTTCGAGGCGGGCGCAACGCTTGCGCATATTCACGTTCGCAACGACGACGAAACACCGTCCTCCGACCCCCAGCGTTTTGCGGAGGTGCAGGAGGGTATCAGGAAGCATTGTCCGGGAATGATCGTTCAGTTCTCGACCGGTGGGCGCGGCCGCGATCCATCGGCGCGCGGGTCGTCGCTCTATCTGAAGCCGGAGATGGCGTCTCTCTCGACCGGATCGGTGAACTTTCCGACCATCGTCTACGAGAACAGCGCCGCCCTGGTCGAGCAACTGGCCACCGGGATGAAGGCCGGCGGCATCCGTCCTGAAATCGAGATCTTCGATCTGTCGCACCTGCATGGCGCGCGCCGCCTGATCGAGGCGGGCCTGATCGATGAGCATCCCCACGTGCAGTTCGTAATGGGCGTCAAGAACGCAATGCCGGCGGACGAGCATGTCCTCGACATTCTTCTGGCCGAGCTCAAGCGGCTGATGCCGAAAGCGACCTGGACCGCGGCCGGGATCGGGCGCCATCAAGCCGAGGTCATGGGCTGGGCGCTGTCGCGCGCTGCCGATGCGGTTCGCACCGGGCTCGAGGACAACATCAGGATCGACAAGAACCGTCTGGCCAAGAGCAACGCTGAGCTCGTGACCCTCGCCTGTGAGGCGGTGACCCGTCACGGCCGACGCGTCGCCACACCTGCGGAGGCGAGATCGGCACTGAGGATCGCGCGGTAGATCACACGATCAGCCGTCCCCGTCGCGCCGCGATCCCGATCGCGACTTCGGCGCCGGCGTTGAATTCGAGGCGATCGGCCTCGATGCCGTCGCTGAAGATGACGCCGTTTTCGGGCATCAGCGAGCGGATGCGTAGTTGTCCTGAGGAGGTGAGGGAGCCGCAGACGAGACTCACTTGCGAGTTGCGGCTGGGAAACGGCTCGCGCACCGCGAAGCGCAGCTCCGGCGCATCCCAGGGCAGGGCGGCGTAGGCGGTAGGCTCCGACGGCTGGCCGAACTGTCCTGCGATCGCGAACGAGCCGGTAACGATGCTCTTGAACCAGGCGGTCGAGCCGAGTCCGGTCGACACGATGAGCCCGCTCGAAGACTGCCGCTCCTTCGTCTCGCCGGTCGCAATCTCGTAGATCGCGGAGGTGTGCGTGCGGGCGCCGATGAAGAGGTCGTTCACGGCATGGAGCACCTGACCATTGGAGAGCCGGGCCTCTGCCATCGTCACCGCCTGGCTGTCGCGCTCCTCAGCGGCGACCTCGGGCAGGAGCTTTGCAAGGTCGCGCGGCGCGAAGGGCAGGAGAATGCCGTCGTAGCGCGCGGGATCCGGGTTGAGCCCGATCAGCGGATGGTCGTCGAGATATTTCATGGTGTTGGCGACGACGCCGTCCTGGCCGAGTGCGACCACGATGTCGGAGGGCGCGAAGATGAAGTTCGGCAAGAAGCTGCGCTCGATCACCTGGTAGCGACCCCATTGCTCCAGCGCCTGGAGCGCGAGGCGCTGTTGCGCGTGATAGACCTCGTGCTCGCGCTCATAGTCGGAGAAGTCGGCGCCGAGATGCTCGACATAGAAGCGCGCCTGCGCCGCCGTCAGGTAACGCGCGACCAGGTCCTCCAGCCTGGTCTTGCGCGTCACCAGCACGATCTTGCGGTCATTGCCGGCGGGCATTGGCGGCCTCCATCGCCCTGGGCTTCTCCATCAACTGGCTGAGCAGGTCCGGCGAGACGTTGAGCTGGCCGATCTTTTCCGCCTTCTCGGCAATGCCGGTGAAGGCCTGCGCGATGAGCTGGCCCGGCTGCATTCCGGCAGAGGCAAGCGCCTGGATCACGCGGGTATCGACGCCCTCAAAAATCTTCATCAGCGCGCCGACGCGATAGGCCTCGGCGTCGGCCAGCGTGCGGGTGTTCTCGGCGTTGAGCTCGACAAAGTCCTTGCGCTTGCCTTCGAGGGCGATGTCCGCGACCATGCCGGCCTGGCGCAGCTCGTTCTTCTTGGCGGCGACGCTGGCTTCCGCGTCCATCTGCGTTTCGCGGATCGAGCGTTTCTTCTGCTCGACCGCGATCTCAGTGTCGAGCTCGCTCTCGCGGATGGCGCGCTCCTGCTCGACCGCAAAATTGCGGCGCGCGAAGATCGCTTCGTCCGCGTTCTTCAGGATTGCCTCGCGCGCTTCGGCCTCCAGCGCCTTGGCCGTGTCCGGCGTTGGCTTGATGCCGCGGATGGAGACGCCGAGGATTTCGAGGCCGAGCGAGGCGATGTCGGCGCGGGCCCGCAAGCCGGTCGCGATGATGTCGGCGATGCGGTCGGAGGCCTGCAGGGCTTCCCTCAAGGTCAGCTCCTTCACCGCCTGCTGGGCCAGTACCTCGACCGTGCCGAGGATGCGCTGCGGCAGTTTCTCGGGGTCGTCGGTCTCATAGGTCTTGCCGTCGCTCTTCAGCGTGAAGTCGAGCATCGAGGCCGCTTTCTTCGGCTCGCTGACGCGATATGTGACGTGGCCCTGGACGGTGAGGGTCTGAAAGTCGCGGGCGATCTGCTGGAAGATGAAGGAAGCGTCGCGGCTGCCGATGGGGACGGCGACGAGCGAGGTGGCCGGCGCGTAATAGAACGCGGATAGTCCCGCGCCCTCGGCGACGACGGTGCCGGCGCGGTACTTCATGAGATAAGTGGTGGGCTGGGCCTTGATGAACCTGACGCCGAACATAGTCTTCCCTAGTAAGTTGTTCTGAGCAACTAAGTAAGTTGCACTGTACAACTAAGTCGGCTACTGTCAAGCGGCAGGAGAGGGAGGTCACAATGGCGCCGAAAGACCAGGCCCAGGACATTGAAAGTTCGGGACAATTGGATTTCCCGCGACCGCTGGCCACGGTCGACGTGGTGATCTTCGCGATCCGGAACGAAGGCCTCCACGTCCTTCTGGTGCAGCGGCCGGCCAGCGCTGGCGAGCCGTTCCCGCTCGCCTTCGCGCTGCCGGGCGGCTTCGTCGATATCGCCAAGGACCGCGATCTGGAGGCCTGCGCGGTGCGCAAGCTGAAGGAGAAGACCGGCGTGACCAGCCCCTATCTCGAGCAGCTCGGAAGCTGGGGCAGCGCGATCCGCGATCCGCGTGGCTGGTCGGCGACGCACGCCTATTTCGCCCTGATGCCGGAGGAGGCGGGTCGGGCCGCACTCGCACCCGACGCGCAATGGTTTCCGATCGTCGCCGGCAGCATCAAGCCGAAGCTCGCCTTCGACCACGGCGAGATACTCACTGCAGCCGTCGAGCGCCTGCGCAACAAGGTCGAATACACCTCGCTGCCGGCCTACCTGATGCCGGCGGAATTCACACTACCTGATCTTCAGCGGGTCTATGAGATCGTGCTGGACCGTCCCTTGGAGAAGAGCGCCTTCCGCACGCGGATTCTCGCAGCCGACATGATCGAGCCGATCGCCAAGATGCGGCGTGGCCCGAACCGCCCGGCGCAGCTCTATCGCCTGAAGAAGGGCAGGGAGCCGGTGTATTTCGTGCGCACGTTCAATCCGCCGGAGTGAGCGGTCTTACGCGAACTGGCTAGGTCGCGGCGGTTCCGGTGGATCGACGACGAACCCTTCGCAGATGATGAGGCCGTTGATCAGCCTGAACTCTAGCCTGTCGTAGCCCGGCATCGTCTCGCCGGGCTTCGGCGGCAGCAGCGCGATGCGACCTTGAATGCACAGCACGGACTGTCCAGTGCCACGCCACATCCTGATCCCGGTTTCCTTCCAGCGCCTGCGAATAAGCGTCTCCCGATCACAGGGATCGTCGGATTTCGTGACGGCGGCCGGGGCGATGTCGGCTTTGGCGATGACAGCCTCGACTGGGGCCGCTTCGGCGGCATCGGTCTCGACGAGGTCGCGTTGAACCACGTCCGTCTCGACAGCGATGGCTTCGGAAGTCTCTGCGGCATCGGAATTGACCGCGTCGGTCTCGAAAGTTTCGATCAGCGTCGGGGCAGCCTCGACTGCCTCGGGCTCAAGCACATCGGGCCGAGTGGCGTCGCTCTCGGCCTTGGTTTCAAAAGGCGCCGTCTCAATCGCGTCGACCTCGATAATGTCGGCCTCGGCAGCATCGAGCGGGAGAACGCCGGACCCGGTAGCAACAGCCTCACATGAGTCCTCTGATGGCGCGACATGCGCCGTAACGTCGTCAGCGCAAAGCGCGACGGGTTCGATTGTTTCGGCCTCAACCGCGTCGGCCTCGGCGCATTCGATTGCGACGAAAGGCGCCTGAGCAGATTCGATTTCAGCTATCTCGGCCTCAACGGGAAGCTCATCGCTTTCAACGGCCTCGATCTCACTCCGGGAGAGATCGTCGGACGTGATTGCAGAGGAGACAGCATCGCGGTTGCTTGTCGTGACCGGCTCATCTGCATCGATCTCGGCAGCGCCAGTCTCCGCTGTTGCGGTCTCTGCGACATCCGTCGCAGGAGCCTCCATTTCCTCAGCTTCGACCGTGTCGGTCTCGACGGGCTCGGCCGCCGCGGCCTCGGTTCCATCGGGAGCCGCCTGCACGGTGTCGGGTTCAACCGTTTCCGTCTCGATCGCGCCGCGCGCAACGTCGTCCTTCGTGAGGTCCGCAGCCGGTGCCTGAAACTCGCTGACGACAAGCGGTTCGTCGTTCGTTCGACCACGCAGCAGCGACTTGAATTTCGCCAACGCAAATTCAACCGCCGGAATCCGGCGCAGCGCTATCGCCAGTCTCGTGAGGACTGGGAGCTGTTTGGGAGCATACTCGGCGTGAGACATCAGTGATTCTCGAAACGAGCAAGAGTTGCCCGCGACGCGCGGGGCTGTCAAATCGCGCTGATGGCCGTTGTCGTCATGTCAATGGCATTGTGGCGGATAGGGTCATACCGCGTTCGCAGTGCAGAGCGGGGTGGAGATGGTGTATCCGGAAATGACCGGATCGGTCGGATCCGGCCCCGGGGCGGAATGCGTCGCTTGAAATTCGATACGAAGCTGATTGGCGTCATGGCGGTGCTCGCCGTCACCCAACTCGTCGGATGGGGGACGATCGGGCTTCCCGCCATCGTCGGCCGCGATCTCGCAGCCGATCTCAATATGAGCCTTCCGGCGGTATTCGCGGGAACGTCGGTTCTGTACGTGGCGATGGGGCTGTGCGCGCCCTGGCTCGCAAAGTCCTTCACGCGGCATGGCGCGCGCCGTGTGATGATGGTGGGCACGCTGGTGACCGCGCCGGGCTTTGTGCTGCTGTCCTTCGCGCAGGAGTCGATACTTTATTTCGCGTCGTGGATCATTCTCGGTGTGGCCGGCAGCGCCACGCTCTCGACCGGCGCGTACATCATGCTGAACGAGGTTGCCGGCCGGCGCGCAAAGAGCGCGATCGGCGCGCTGATGCTGGTGACCGGCCTTTCCAACAGCCTCTTCTGGCCCGCGACGTCGTTCCTGAGCAGCCTCGTCGGCTGGCGCGGAACGTGTCTGATCTATGCGGCCATGATGGTCGTCGTCTGCTTGCCGCTCCTTGCCTTCGGTGCACCGCGCCGGCGCAAGGCGAGCGAGGAGGTCACCGCGAAGGCGCGAGACGTGCCGCCGTCTCCGGTGCCCAGGCGCACCTTCCATCTCGTGGTATCAGCGGTCGCGCTCAACGCATTCGTGAACTTCGGCTTGAGCGCCATCTTCATCGAGCTCCTGAAGGCCGAGGGGCTCTCGCCGGCGGAGGCCGTCGGCTTCGGCTCCATGCTGGGCGTGATCCAGGTCAGCGCGCGCGGCATCGATTTCCTCGGCGGCGGACGCTGGGACGGCATCACGACCGGGCTGGTCGCGGGCACGGCGCTGCCGCTTGCCATGCTGCTTCTGATGGCCGGCAACGGCGCATATTGGGTCGTTACGCTCTTCATCCTGCTCTATGGCCTCGGCAGCGGCGCGATGGCGGTGGCGCGGGCGACGATCCCGCTCGTCTTCTACGACCAGACCGAATTCGCCAAGGCGATGTCGATGATCGCCATGCCGGTCAACCTCGCCGCCGCCGTGTCGCCGCCGATTCTCGCAGCCCTGCTGGTCCACTTCGGCAGTCGCGGCCTGCTCGGCCTGACCATGCTCTGCTCATGCGCAACGGTGTTGATCCTGATCGCTCTTGGCCGCCGCCGGCCACGGGCCGCGACGGCTGCCGCGGTGTGATGTCGTAAGACGAGCCTACGATGGTGGCATGCCGCCAGTGCAGGACTCGCGGGCTCGAAATAGTGTATCCGCAGGGAGCGCGGCCCGGCCTCGGCCGCCGCGCCAACACCAGTTCCCGGAGGAAACCTTATGTCGGCCTTGCCGCTCTCAGGCATCAAGATCCTTGACCTTACGCGCGTGCTCGCCGGGCCCTTGTCGGCCCAGATGCTCGGCGATCTCGGCGCGGAGGTGATCAAGATCGAGCGGCCCGGCACCGGCGACGACGCGCGCGCCTTCGGCCCGCCTTATCTCGCTGACCCCGAAGGCAAGCAGAACAACAACAACTCCTTCTACCTCTGCGCCAATCGCAACAAGAAGTCGGTCACCGTCAACATCGCCAAGCCGGAAGGGCAGGCGATCATTCGCGAGCTCGCCAAGGACGTCGACGTCTTCATGGAGAACTACAAGGTCGGCGATCTCAAGCGCTATGGCCTCGATTACGAGACGATCAAGGCGATCAACCCCGGCATCATCTACTGCTCGGTGACCGGTTTCGGCCAGACCGGACCCTACGCCCCGCGCGCCGGCTATGATGCGATCCTGCAGGCGATGGGCGGCCTGATGAGCGTCACCGGCCATATCGACGGCGAGCCCGGCGAGGGCCCGATGAAGGTCGGCCCGTCGATCGTCGATTACATGACCGGCATGAACACCTCGATCGGAATTCTCTCGGCGCTCTACCATCGCGACGTCAATGGTGGGGAAGGACAGCACATCGACGTCTGCCTGTTCGATACCGTCATCGCATCGTTGTCGCACTGGCTACAGATCTACCTCGTCAACGGCAAGACACCGCCGCGCCGCGGCACCTGGGGCAATGGTGGCATGCCGGCCGGCGTATTCCGCTGCACCGACGGCGAACTGATGCTGGTGGTCGGCAATGACGGTCAGTTCCAGCGGACATGCGCCGTGCTGGGTGAGCCCGAGCTTGCGAGCGACAAGCGCTTCATCAAGAACAACGACCGCGTCGTGCACGGCAAGGAGATCATGGCGATCTTCGCTGGTCTGTTCCTGAAGAAGCCGGTGGTCTACTGGCTTGAAAAGCTGGAGGAGGCCGGCGTGCCGTCAGGTCCGATCAACAATTTCGAGCAGGTGTTTAGCGATCCGCACGTCCAGTCGCGTGGCATGCGGGTGAAGGTCAACCATAAGTTCGAGCCCGAACTGTCGCTGATCCGCAACGCGCTGACGTTCTCGGAGACCCCCGTGACGGACTATCGCGCGCCGCCGCTGCTTGGGGAGCACACGCAGGAGGTTCTCGGCGAACAACTCGGGTATGATCCTGGGAAAATCGAGGCCTTGAAGAAGCAGGGCGTGATCTAGCAGCGATCTCCCCTTCACCTCTCCCCGGCGGGGGGAGGTCGATTTGCTCCTCGCGATGCGAAGCATCGTCGAGTGCAAATCGGGTGAGGGGCTCAGGTCTCACCAGAGTGCGTAACCCCCACCGGGCGCCGTGGCCGATGCAAGCATCGGCGTCTTCTTGGAACGGCGCCCTGAGGCCGCCTATGCCGACCTCTCCCGATGGGAGAGGTGAAGGAGAATCGATGACCACCGGCAAAACCATCATCACCTGCGCGATCACCGGCAATCTCACGAAGCCCGAGCAATCGCCATATCTTCCGATCACGCCCGAGCAGATCGCGACATCCGCGCTGGAAGCGGCAGAAGCCGGCGCAGCGATCGCCCATATCCACGTGCGCGATCCCGCGACCGGGCGTCCGTCGATGTCGATCGATCTCTACCGCGAGGTCATCGAGCGCATCCGCGCCCGCAACAAGAGCCTGGTCATCAATCTCACCACCGGGCCAGGCGGACGTTATGTTCCCTCGCACGACGATCCCCGTATCGCCGGCCCTGGCACGACTCTGGTCCAGCCGGAAAAGCGCGTCGAGCATATCGAGCTGCTCAGGCCCGACATCTGCACGCTCGATCTCAACACCATGAACTCCGGCGGCGAGGTCGTAATCAACACCCCGCGCAACGTCCGCATCATGGCCGAGCGGATGAAGGCGGCCGGCGTGCTGCCGGAGATCGAGCTGTTCGATTCCGGCGACTGTCACCTCGCGCGCGACCTCCTTGCCGACGGCACGTTGAAAGGGCCGGGCCTGTTCTCCCTCGTGTTAGGGGTGAAGTACGGCTTCTCCGCCACGTCGGAGACGATGTTTTATGCCCGTAGTCTGCTGCCGCCGGGTGCGATCTGGTCCGGCTTCGGCATCGGCCGCGCCGAATTCCCGATGGTCGCGCAGGCCTATCTGCTCGGCGGCCACGTCCGAGTCGGCATGGAGGACAATCTCTTCATGTCCAAGGGTGTGCTGGCGAAGACAAATGCCGAGCTGGTCGCGCATGCGGCTGCGATCCTGAAGAGCCTCGGTGCGACAGTCGCGAGCTCGGACGACGCGCGCGCCATGCTCGGGCTCGCCTGACGCCCGCCGTCAGCCCCGCCGCGCGGGTCGATGTCATCTCGAGACAACTCTGTGCTGCTAGCCACGACGTTACGGCGAGGAAGGAGCGCGCCGCCAGTCGGAACTCTCGGCGCGCTTCACCGGCGAGTTCGCCGACGGCAATCAAAGCGATGCCGGAACCCGAACATTCCAGTGAACCGTTGAGAGACAACGGAAGGGTGAGGGGCCTTTCGTTCCATTGTCCACAGATGATCCGTAGTTGCCCCGGCTTTCGTCGCAATCCGGACTCGTATTCGATCTCTTCATCTGACGAACTGATGTCCGGCAGGGAGGATTCGAATGTCCTACACGATCGGCTATCAAGTGAAGAACCAGAAGGCTGTCCTGGCGACCGAGGCGGCGACGGCCAACCAGGCCGTGGCGATCGTCGCAGCGCTGCAAAAGTCGGCTGAGGAAATCAAGTTCATCCGCTCGCCGCAGGAAGGCGACATGGGCATCGAAATGCTGCTGCTGCTCGCCAAGGAAGAAGCCGAGGAGATGCCACAGAGGATGTAGTCAGGGGGAAGCTCGCGAGCACGCTTCGATCTTGAGCGAAACGTCGCAGCCTTGAGATGATGTAGGCTGCTGCCGTTACGTTTACAGACGAAGGTAACCGCCCATGAAACGCGAAACGCTTCGCGTCGAGCCGATCTCGACCTTTCTCGACCGCTGGAAGGCGCCGGCCTCACCGGTGACGCGCGCCGGCAACATGATATTCGTGTCGGGGCTGCCGCCGCTCGATCCCCAGACAGGGGAGATCGCAGCGGCTTCGATCGAGCGGCAGAGCGAGCTCGTCATGGAGCAGATGAAGCTCTGCCTCGAGGCCGCCGGCGCCGGCCTCGACAATGTCATGAAGTGCAACGTCTATTGCACGTCGGCGAAGCATTTTGCGACTTTCAACGGCGTCTACGCCCGCTACTTCCCGGAGCAACCGCCGGCGCGGATATTCGTCTGCATTCCCGAATGGACCGGGCCGTTCGACATCGAGATCGACTGCATCGCGATGATGTAACGGGGCTTAGCGCGCAGCGACCTTCGCGGGCGCCTTGCTCCCCGCCTTGCCGGTGGTCAGCCCCATCACCGCCATGCTCACCACGCGCTCGATGATGCCCTCGACGTCGTCGAGGTCGCATTTGCCGTCCGACAGCTTGGTCAGCCGCTCGCTTTCGCGAATGGTGTGGTGCGCCATGGCCAGAGCGAAGTGCAGGCCCCAATAGATCTCCTCATCACTGCGGTCGGGCAGCGCGCGGCGCATCGCGGCGGCGAATTTCCGCAAGTGGTCGATCTCGCGGTTCTTGATGCGGCGGATCGGCGGCACCGATTCAATGGAGGCGCGGATCATGAACCGCGCCGCGGTGGAACGCTGGTTCGCCGGCCCCAGGCAGCCGTGCAGGGTCGGGCCTACCAGGGCGCGCAGGATCATTTCGATCGGCGCGCGGCCGCCGCCTTGGTCTTCCGCTGCCTTGAGTTCCGCCAGCCGCTCGCGATTGAGCGCGATGCTCCGCGTCACGAACAACTCGGCGATCAATTCGTCCTTCGAGCCGAAATGGTAATTCACGGCAGCCAGGTTGACGTTGGCCTCGGCGACGATGTCGCGCAGCGTCACGTCGCCGAAGCCACGGTCGGCGTAGAGCCGCTCGGCGGCGGCGAGAATGGCAGATCTGGTCTGATCACTGGCCATGGCTGAGAGCCTTTTCTCGTCATTCAGGGGCGCGACGAAGTCGCGAACCCGGAATTTCGCGCCACAACTTCCGGATTCCGGGTTCAGTCCTGCGGGCTGCCCCGGAATGACGATGAGGGGCGCGCGCCGGAGGGAGTTGCAATTCAAACAGTTGTATGAAACTATCGTTTGAAGGCCGGGAAAAGTCAATCCGCAATCGGGAGCCGTTCGCAATTGCGACCTGGAGTTCCCAAGCGCTCCGCAAGGTGCTTGCGGGCCGCGCGAGGCGGGAGGACAGTCCGGCAAAAAGATCGTTCAAAGAGAGAAACGAGGAGCGTCCCATGGACTTCGACATGTCCCCCAAGCAGAAGGAATGGCTCGAACGCGTGCAGTCCTTCATGACCAAGCACGTGCGCCCCGCTGTTCCCGTCTACAATCAGCAGGATCACAGCGGCGAGCGCTGGAAGGTCATTCCGGTGCTGGAGGATCTGAAGAAGAAGGCCAAGGCCGAAGGCCTCTGGAACATGTTCCTGCCGCCGTCCAAGGAGCATGACGACGACGAATTTCACGGCGCGGGATTGACCAATCTCGAATACGCGTTGCTGTCGGAGCAGATGGGCCACATCTCCTGGGCCTCGGAAGTGTTCAACTGCTCGGCTCCCGACACCGGCAACATGGAAGTGCTGTTCCGCTACGGCACCAAGGAGCAGAAGCGCAAATGGCTACGTCCGCTGATGGACGGCGAGATCCGC
Source organism: Bradyrhizobium sp. UFLA05-89 (assembly GCF_059803475.1). Taxonomy (NCBI): domain Bacteria; kingdom Pseudomonadati; phylum Pseudomonadota; class Alphaproteobacteria; order Hyphomicrobiales; family Nitrobacteraceae; genus Bradyrhizobium; species Bradyrhizobium sp. UFLA05-89. The sequence goes on from NZ_JBANBA010000003.1 coordinate 103,144, forward strand.
TCCGCCTTCCTGATGACGGAGCCGGCGGTTGCCTCGTCGGATGCCACCAACATCGAGACCCGCATCGATCGCGACGGTGATCATTACGTCATCAACGGCCGCAAATGGTGGTCGTCCGGTGTCGGCGATCCCCGCTGCAAGATCGCGATCCTGATGGGCAAGACCGACGTCAACGCCGCCAAGCATCAGCAGCAGTCGCAGATCCTGGTGCCGCTCGACACGCCCGGCATCAAGGTCGAGAAGATGCTGCCGGTGTTCGGCTTCGACGACGCGCCGCACGGCCATGCGCAGGTTCTGCTGGAGAACGTCCGCGTTCCCGCGTCGAACCTGCTGCTCGGCGAGGGTCGTGGCTTCGAGATCGCGCAGGGCCGCCTTGGCCCCGGCCGCATCCATCACTGCATGCGCACCATCGGCAAGGCCGAGGAGGCGCTGGAGAAGATGGTGAAGCGGCTGATGTCGCGCACCGCGTTCGGAAAGAAGATCATCGAGCACTCGGTGTGGGAGCAGCGCATTGGCGAGGCCCGCACCGACATCGAGATGAACCGCCTCTTGTGCCTCAAGGCCGCCGACATGATGGACAAGGTCGGCAACAAGACCGCGCAGCTCGAGATCGCCATGATCAAGGTCGCAGCTCCCAACATGGCGCTGAAGATCATCGACCAGGCGATCCAGGCCTTTGGCGGCGCGGGCGTCTCGGATGAAGCCGGTCTTGCCAAGGACTATGCGGGCATCCGCACGCTCCGCCTCGCCGATGGTCCGGACGAGGTGCACAATCGCGCCATTGCCAGACTTGAAATCCGGAAGTATGCAAACTCTCCCAAGCACTAAAAGGGAGTGCCCGGCGGCGTTCCCGAATAAGATCGAGAAGACCGTGAGGGAGCGTCATCGTGGCTGACGGCGTCAGGAAAGATGAGGAGTTCTCGGGCACCAAGCCCGTCGAGGAGCGGCATCGTTTCGATGAGCTGCGCCTCGAGACCTGGATGCGCGAGAACGTCGAAGGCTATCAGGGCCCGCTGGTCGTCCTGCAATTCAAGGGCGGCCAGTCCAACCCGACCTACCGGCTCGATACGCCCGGCCGTTCCTACGTGATGCGCCGAAAACCATTCGGCAAACTGTTGCCGTCGGCGCATGCGGTCGATCGCGAATATCGCGTCATCGCAGCGCTCGGAAAGCAGGGCTTTCCGGTCGCGAAAGCCTATGCGCTCTGCCAGGACGACGGCATCATCGGCGCTGCCTTCTACATCATGTCGATGGAGGAGGGCCGGGTGTTCTGGGATCCGACGCTGCCGAGCCAGACGCCGGACGCGCGCCGACGAATCTTCACCAGCAAGATCGAGACGCTGGCGAAGCTGCACATGTTCGATCCCGCCGCGATCGGCCTTGGCGATTTCGGCAAGCCCGGCAATTATTTCGCGCGGCAGATCGATCGCTGGACCAAGCAGTACCGGGCCTCCGAGACCCAGCACATTCCGGAGTTCGAGAAGGTTGCCGAATGGCTGCCGCGCACCGTGCCGGAGCAGGCGCGCGTCTCGATCGTCCATGGCGACTATCGCCTCGACAACATGATTTTCCACGCGAGGGAACCGCGCGTGCAGGCGGTGCTGGACTGGGAGTTGTCGACACTCGGCGATCCCATGGCCGACTTCACCTATCTGTTGATGCAGTGGATCATGCCGGGGCTTGAAGGCGCCGACATCAAGGCGCTGAACATTCCGAGCCTGGAAGAAGCGGCGCAGATCTACTGCAACGCGACCGGGATGAGCGTGCCTGATCTCAACTGGTACTTCTCGTACAATCTCTTCCGCCTCGCGGGCATCACGCAGGGAATCGCGGGTCGAATCCGCGACGGCACCGCCGCGAATGCAAAAGCGCTCGAATCCGCCAAGCGCACCGTGCCGCTGTCGAAGGCATCATGGGAGTACGCGCAGAAGGCGGGCGCGGTTTAGGGAACGCCAGACGAAATAAGAGGCGCGATTCGATTGAGCCGCGCTTTTTTTCTTTTGTTGTTGTGATTCGCGAACGTTCCGGCATTCTCCGTCATTGCGAGCGAAGCGAAGCAATCCAGGAATGTATCCGCGGCGACGGTCTGGATTGCTTCGTCGCTCCGCTCCTCGCAATGACGAGTTTGTTGAAACCCGTCCAGCTCTCGTAGGGTGGGCAAAGGCGCGTCAGCGCCGTGCCCACCGCTTATACGTACACAGAAGTGGTGGGCACGCTTCGCTTTGCCCACCCTACGCACTGGCCGCGACCGGAGCCGAGGCGCAGACGGGCACGCTTCCGCCTTCGCTCTTCGAGCTACGGCGGACAAGTCGCTTTGCCCTCTGCGACTTGCCGGTTGCGAGTCGGCGCTTCGTCCCTATCTCCTTCATCAGAAGACGGTCATGATCCAGCAACTGCGCATCTACGAGATTTTTGAGAAGAACAAGACTGCGTTTCACGCCCGGTTTCGCGATCACGCCGCGCGCATCATGCGAAGTAAATACGGCTTCCAGATCGTGGCGATGTGGGAAACCAGGCTCGGCGACAGAACTGAGTTCGCCTATCTGCTGGAGTGGCCGGACGAAGCGACCAAGGCTGCCGCCTGGGCTGCCTTCATGGCGGACACCGAGTGGTCCGAGATCAAGCGCGTGACGCACGCCGAGCATGGGCTGATGGTCGGCCAGATCGAGGATCGGCTGCTTGCGCCGGTGGATTATTCACCGTCACGAAGCTTGTTGCGTTAGCGGCGCGGCGCAAGTATCGTAGCCCGGGTGAGCGCAGCGATACCCGGGGAATTGATCCCGCATGTCGCTTCGCTTATGCGGGCTACGCTGCGCCAGTTACGCCCCCATTTTCGCGCAATGCGCGATCAGCTTTTCGACAAACTTACCGCACTTCTCGAGCTCCGACATCTCCACGAACTCGTCCGGCGTGTGCGCCTGGGCGATCGAACCTGGGCCGATCACCACCGAGGGGATATCGGCCATGCTGGCAAACAGGCTCGCTTCGGTGCCGAAGGCAACCTTGGCGTGGTCGTTGCGGCCGGCGAGCTTTTTGGCGAGCGTGACGATGGTGTCGTCGGCCCGGATGTCGAGTGCGGGATAGTCGAGAATCTCCGCGAAATCGATGCCGCACTCGGGATGCCGCTTCTTCATCGCCGGCTCGATCTCCGCCTTGGCCCAGGCGACGATCGCGTCCGTCACCTCTCGCGACTCAGTGATGCCAAGCCCACGGCACTCGAACTCCACGGTGCACGTATCCGGCACGATGTTGAGTGCGGCGCCGCCATGCACGATGCTGGTGAGCAGCGTCGCGTGTGGGACGTCGTAGAGGCTGTCCTGCTCCGCCTTTGCGGCAAGCGCGACGGCGCGGCGGCGGATCTCGGTGATCAGCTCGGCCGCATATTCGATGGCGTTGACGCCGTCGGGCGCTATCGAGGAGTGGCGGGCGAGACCCTTGAAGGTCGCGCGCACGCCGTGCTTGCCCTTGTGGCCGATGATGACCTTCATCTCGGTCGGCTCGCCGACGAAGCAGCCGAGCGGCGTGACGGGCTTCTTGGCAACTTCGCGCAGCATCGGCCGCACGCCGACGCAGCCGATCTCCTCGTCATAGGAGATCGCAAGATGGATCGGCGTTGTCAGCTTCGCCTCGACCATCTCTGGCACCATCGCAAGGCAGACCGCGACAAAGCCTTTCATGTCGGTGGTGCCGCGTCCGTAGAGACGGCCGTCACGCTCGATCAGCTTGAACGGATCGTGGGTCCATGTCTGGCCCACGACCGGCACCACGTCGGTATGCCCCGACAGCACGAAGCCGGGACGGTCGTTCGGGCCAATGGTGACCCAGAGCGAGGACTTCTGCCCGGTCTCGTCGACGATCCGCTGTCCGCTGATGCCGAGGGATGCGAGGTAGCTTTCGATGTAGGCGATCAGGGCAAGGTTGGAGCGATCGCTGACGGTATCGAAGGCAACGAGGTCGGCGAGCAGTTTGCGAATACGGTCGGGTCTTTGGCTTGTCATTGTCGGGTTCTTGGGAAGGGAGGATGGCAGCTCTGCCGCCTGCACGAACCATACCAACGGTGGCGCCCGTCGGGCAAATCACCTGCCGGTAGTCTGGGGCGATCCTACTTTGCATGGGGTTGTTTTCGAGAAAAAGACATCGCTTAGATGCTTGGTCTCGGCAATCGTAGGGTGGACAAAGCGAAGCGTGCCCACCGCGTATACTTCCTCGTGGAAAAAATGGTGGGCACGGCGCAAGTGCGCCTTTGCCCACCCTACACGCTCCGGCCGTGTCGTCGGAAGCATGGGCCGGCTCAACAGCGCATCGCTGTCGCGCAGCGTCCGGGGCACGAGAAAGCTAAACCGGCTTGCCCGTATACGGCATCGAGGCCGTGAGGCCACCGTCGACGGGGAAAGCCTGGCCGTTGACATACGACGCCTCGTCGCTTGCCAGGAACAAGCCCATCGCCGCGAGCTCGTGCGGTTGGCCGGGGCGCTTGAGCGGATTGAGCTGGCCGATCTTGTCGGCGGTACCGCGCTCCTTCGCACGGTCAAAGATCGGCTTTGTCATTCCGGTTTCGATGAGTCCGGGGCACACCGCGTTGATGCGCACACCGGTGCCGGAGAGCGAATAGGCTGTGGTCTGCACCAGGCTGATCACGCCGGCCTTGCTCGCGGCATAGGGATGACCGCTCGCACCAGCCTTGAGACCCGCGACCGATGCCGTCAGCACGATCGCGCCCGACTGCTGCTGCACCATGTGCGGCATCGCATACTTCACCGCGAGGAAGGGACCAATCAGGTTGACGCGCAGAACCTCCTGCCAATGCTCGACCGTCTGCTCGGCGAGCGGCACGAGCCCGCCGGAGACGCCGGCATTGGCCCAGATCACGTCGAGCCGGCCATGCGTCCTCACCGCCTTGTCGATGACGGCCATGACGTCCGTCTCGGAACCCGCATCAGCCATCACGGCCTCAGCGGTGCCGCCGGCGCGCTTGATCTCCTCGACCGTCTCCTTCACGCCCTCGGTGCGATCGACCGCGATCAGTCTTGCGCCTTCTTTCGTGAATAGCAGCGAGGCCGCGCGGCCGATGCCGCTGCCCGCGCCGGTGATGATGACGGATTTGCCTTGCAGACGGCCCATGCGTTTCTCCCTTGTAGCTTTCACGCGACGCTTGCCGCGCGGCGGAATTTCAAACAGAATTTCAAACGGCAAAGTGTCTTGAGACACGTTCGCTACTCACGTACAGCGACATCAAACGGGATGGAAGGGTTTCGATGATGTCCGATTCCGACAGGTCCAAAGTCGTCACCACGCGGTGGTGGTGGGTCCGTCATGCGCCGGTGCGCAATGACGGCGGCAACATCTATGGTCAGAAGGATCTCGCCTGCGACACCAGCGACCTGGAGGTGTTCGAGGCGGTCGCAAAGATCCTGCCGCGCAATGCAGTCTGGTACTCGAGCAATCTGATGCGCACGCATCAGACGGCGGAGGCGATCTGGGCGGCCGGCTTTCCGAAGCCAGCCAGCATGACGTGGGAAGCGGATTTCGCCGAGCAGAATCTCGGCGACTGGCAGGGCATGAATCGTGCAGCCTTCGTCGCGAGCCGCCCCGCGGGCACTAGCTGGTTCGCCGACATCAACGAGCCCGCGCCAGGAGGCGAGAGTTTCATGGATCTCTACAACCGCACTTGCCGCACGATCGAACGGATCAATCGCGAGCGGGCGGGGCAGGACGTGATCGCGGTTACGCATGGCGGCACGATCAAGGCGGCGCTGGGGCTTGCGCTCGGCGGCGAGCCTGAGAAGGGGCTCTCCTTCGATATCGATAATGTCTCGGTGACGCGGCTCGATCGTTTCGCAACAGCAGAGCGCGTCGTCTGGCGCCTGCCGATGGTGAACCAGCAGCCGTGGATCGCGGACGACAGGCACAACGCGATGCACCAGCCTGCAGGGCCGGAAGTCAAGAAGCTCGCGTGAGCCATTGCCGCCGAGCGCGGCCGCGGCTCACGCATCAAACCAACGTCGTCAATTCTGGGAGAAAAACATGACCTTGTTCGACATGAAGGGAAAAGTCGCCGTCATCACGGGATCGACGCGCGGCATCGGGCTTGCGATCGCGGAGCGTATGGCCGAGCACGGCGCTAAGGTCGTGATCTCCTCGCGCAAGGCCGACGTCTGCGAGGAGGTCGCGAAGGGAATAGACGACAGGTTCGGCAAGGGGACCGCGGTAGCGATCGCGGCCAACATCTCCTCGAAGGAAAATCTGCAAAACCTCGTCGACGAGAGCAACCGCGCCTTCGGCAAGATCGACGTGCTGGTCTGCAACGCCGCCTCGAACCCTTATTACGGTCCGCTCGCCGGCATCTCCGACGATCAGTTCCGAAAGATCCTCGACAACAACATCGTCGCCAATAACTGGCTGATCTCGATGGTGGTGCCGCAGATGATCGAGCGCAAAGACGGTTCGGTCATCATCGTCTCCTCGATCGGCGGCCTCAAAGGGTCGACCATTCTCGGCGCCTACGCGATCTCCAAGGCTGCCGACATGCAGCTCGCGCGCAATCTGGCCTGCGAATACGGCAAGCACAACATCCGCGTGAACTGCATCGCGCCCGGCCTGATCAAGACCGATTTCGCCAAGGCACTGTGGGACAATCCGGAGAACCTGAAGGCCTCGACCTCGCGCTCGCCGCTCCTGCGCATCGGCATCCCCGACGAGATCGCGGGCGCTGCCGTGTTCCTTGGATCGAAGGCCGGCGACTTCATGACCGGCCAGACCATGGTCATCGACGGCGGCGCGACGATTAGTTGACGCGTTCGCGTGCGGAAGTGGGAAAAGGCAAGCAAGCCGCCCTCACTCAGTCATCGTCCGCGAAGGCGGACGATCCAGTACTCCGCGGCGGTGGTTGGGTAAACCAACTCCAGCCGCGGAGTACTGGATGCCCCGCCTTCGCGGGGCATGACACCGAGGATGTTGCGGCAGCGTCGGCTCACTCCACCGCCGCATACACGAGATTTCGCACCAACGTCCGCGTGTAGTCGCGCTGGCCCGGGCCCTGCGTCATGAACACTGCGATCAAATCCTCCTTCGGGTCGATCCAGAACAAGGTGCCGGCGATGCCGCTCCAGAAGAACTGACCGACGCTGCCAGGGAAGGGCGCGATGCCGGCGTCCCTGCGTACGGCGAAGCCGAGGCCGAAACCGTGACCGGGTGCGAGCAGTGTACCATTGACCTTCACGCTTGCACCGAGGTGATCGGAGGCCATCAGCTCCAGCGTCTTGGGGCCGATGATGCGCGCGCCGTCCAGTGTGCCGCCGTTGCGCAGCATCATCGCGAAGCGGGCGTAGTCCATTGCGGTCGAGACCAGACCGCCGCCGCCGGACTCCATCGCCGGCCGCTCCAGCATGTTGAAGAGGACGATCTTGTCGCCGGTCCAGGGATCAGCGGGGAAGGGCTCGGCGAGGCGGGCTGCGTTGGCCTCGCCGGTCGAGAAACCGGTCTCGGTCAACTGAAGGGGGCCGAGGATACGTTCGCCCAGGAAGGCGCCAAGTGACTTGCCGCTGACGACCTCGATGATGCGACCAAGAATGTCGGTCGAGCGGCTGTAGTTGAACTCCGCGCCGGGCTGGCAGACCAGCGGGAAGCTCGCGACCAGGGCGGCGTGCTCGGCGTTGGAGATCTTGCGGCTTCGGACACGGGACTCCTGATAGAGCTTGTGCACTGGGCCGTCGCCCTGGTGCTCGTAGGTGATGCCGGAGGTGTGGCGGAGCAGATCCTGGACCGTGATCGGCCGGTGGGCCGGAACCAGCTCGAGCTTGCCACCGCTGACGACGCCGACCTGCGGGTTGGCGAATTCGGGGATGTACTTGGCGAGGGGATCGCCGAGCAGGACATGGCCGTCCTCGACCAGCGTCATGATGCCGACCGACACGATCGGCTTCGTCATCGAGAAGATGCGGAAGATCGAATCACGCGCCATCGGCACTGTGGCGGCAGGAGTCTGTCGGCCGAGCGCCTCGAACCAGCCGACCTGGCCACGGCGGGCCACCAGCACGGTCGCGCCGGGAACGGTTCCCTTGTCGATCTCGCGCCTGAAGGCATCCGACATCGCCTGGAGGCGGGGGCGCGACAGACCTAGCGTTTCGGGCCTCGCCTCCGGCAAAGGCGGGGTTTGAACGGCGATCTTCGGCTTCGAGGCGGTTTGAGCGCTCATTGTCACGTCCGGGTTGTTGTTCTGGTTCAGGATGAACTGTGACCCGGAAGGCGCGGTGTGAACAAGCGCCTCGCTTGCGCTTCTCCCTTGCAAACCGGCCGCCCCCTGTGCTTGAAAGCGGCCTGACCCGTGGTGACGCAGGTCCGTAGGAGTGTAGCTCAATTGGTAGAGCACCGGTCTCCAAAACCGGGGGTCGCAGGTTCGAGCCCTGCCACTCCTGCCAGCCAAGTCAGCCAGCCAAATCCGACAGCATCGATCACCGGTGACGCAGGGCAAGCCCAGCCATGAAGCTGCGACGAAGCTTCATCGTGGCCCGATAAGTCCTTGATCCTGATCGGCTCTCGTATGGCTGCCCGAGAGTAGGGCCTGACGGGAAGGCTTGCCCGCACCTTGACCTTTGCCCCCATCCGCAGTAGATACCCGCCACCTGCAGCCGGCCCGTTAGACGCGGATCTCCGGCGCGGCCTTGAAATCCCCGAACAATCGAGCCCGGTTTCCGGCTCATCCTTCAAGCGAAGAGGGTTGGGCAGACGGCGGCTGTTCGGATCCCTTTAAATCTTTTCTCGTCTCACGACGGACGTTGGACATCAACGATGGCAGTCAGCCCGTTCAAGTTCTTGCAGGAAGTGCGCTCGGAGACCGCGAAGGTCACCTGGCCGACCCGTCGCGAGACGACGATCACCACGATCATGGTGTTCGTCATGGTTGCCCTGGCGTCGATCTTCTTCTTCGCCGCCGACCAGATCATCCGTTATCTCGTCACCCTTCTTTTGGGCATTCACTGATGGCAACAGCCGCAGCAACTCAATCGTCCGACAAGCGCTGGTACATCGTTCACGCGTACTCGAACTTCGAGAAGAAGGTCGCCGAATCGATCCGTGAGCAGGCCAAGCAGCGCAACCTCGAGGAACTCTTCGAGCAGGTGCTGGTGCCGACCGAGAAGGTCACGGAAGTGCGCCGCGGCCGCAAGATCGACGCCGAGCGCAAGTTCTTCCCGGGCTATGTGCTGGTGAAGATGAAGCTGACCGACGAGGCGTTTCATCTGATCAAGAACACGCCGAAGGTCACGGGCTTCCTTGGCGCGGAAAACAAGCCGATGCCGATCTCGGAAGCCGAGGCGATGCGCATCCTGCACCAGGTGCAGGAGGGCGTGGAGCGGCCGAAGGCGTCGGTGTCGTTCGAGATCGGCGAGAACGTGCGCGTGGCCGATGGTCCGTTCGCATCGTTCTCAGGTGTCGTCGAGGAAATCGACGAGGCGCGCTCGCGCGTGAAGGTCGCGGTGTCGATCTTCGGCCGCGCAACGCCGGTCGAACTGGAATTCGGTCAGGTCGAGAAGGTCTGACCGAACTACGCGCGAAGCGAAAGCTTGGCGCGAAAATGGGCCGTGGGAGGAGAGGGGCGGTCGCCAGCCGCAACTGATCCCGACCACGAACCTGAAACCGCTGGCCGAAAGGCCGGCACAACAGGAGTGATACATGGCAAAGAAAGTGACCGGATACCTGAAGCTTCAGGTCCCGGCCGGTGCGGCGAATCCTTCGCCCCCGATCGGTCCCGCGCTTGGTCAGCGCGGTCTCAACATCATGGAGTTCTGCAAGGCGTTCAACGCCCAGACCCAGAAGGAAGAGAAGAACACCCCGATCCCGGTGATCATCACCATCTATGCGGACCGTTCCTTCACCTTCGAGATGAAGACGCCGCCGATGTCCTTCTTCCTCAAGCAGGCTGCAAAAATCCAGTCCGGTTCGAAGGCGCCGGGCCGTGACAAGGCCGGCAAGGTGACCAAGGCGCAGGTGCGCGAGATCGCCGAGAAGAAGATGAAGGACCTGAATTGCGACACCATTGAATCGGCCATGAAGATGGTCGAGGGCTCCGCCCGTTCGATGGGTCTGGAAGTTGCGGGGTAACGGGCCATGGCAATCGGAAAGCGTTTGAAAAAGGCCCGTGAGGGCGTTGATCGCGAGAAGCTTTACCCGCTCGCGGAAGCCATCAAGATGGTCAGGGAGCGCGCCAAGTCGAAGTTCGACGAGACGATCGAGATCGCGATCAATCTCGGCGTTGATCCCCGTCACGCCGACCAGATGGTCCGCGGCGTCGTGAACCTGCCGAACGGCACAGGCCGCACCCTGCGCGTGGGCGTGTTCGCCCGCGGCGCCAAGGCGGACGAAGCCAAGGCCGCCGGTGCCGACGTGGTCGGCGCCGAGGACCTGGTCGAGAAGGTGCAGAACGGCACCATCGACTTCGACCGTTGTATTGCGACTCCCGACATGATGCCGCTGGTCGGCCGCCTCGGTAAGGTGCTCGGCCCGCGCGGCCTGATGCCGAACCCGAAGATTGGCACCGTGACCATGGACGTCACCAGCGCCGTGAAGGGCGCCAAGGGCGGCTCGGTCGAGTTCCGCGTCGAGAAGGCTGGCATCGTGCAGGCCGGCGTCGGCAAGGCCTCGTTCTCCGAGGAGAAGCTGGTCGAGAACGTCAAGGCACTCGCGGACGCGGTCTCCAAGGCGAAGCCGGCCGGCTCCAAGGGCACCTACATCCAGCGCGTCGCGGTGTCCTCGACCATGGGCCCGGGTGTGAAGGTCGAGCCGGGCACGATCCTCGGCTAAGGCAATAGATCTGGAAATGCGGACAGGGGCGGAATTGGGCAACCGATTCCGCCCCTGCCATTTGTGAGGCGTCGTTCGCGGGAAGCGATAACAATGGCTGACAAGGTCCTGATCTACTCGCGCTTCCCGAAGACGATGACGGCGCCCTTCGCCGAGCGATTTGAATTGCTCGACACCGCTGGCAAGCCGGCGCAAGAGGTGTTTTCAAGCGATGCGCTAGGTGGCGTCCGTGCGCTGCTGGCCGGAGGCGCCACGCCGCTCGGCGCGGCGGCAATGGACGTCTTGCCGAATCTTGGGGCGATCGTCTGCTACGGCACCGGTTATGACGGCATCGACCTGAAGGCGGCTGCCGCGCGCAACATCGCGGTCGGCCACAGCCCTGGCGCCAATGCGGCCTCGGTCGCCGATATCGCGATGACCTTGATGCTCGCCGCCACCCGCCGGATCCTGGTTGCGGATCAATACGTCCGCAGCGGCGATTGGGCCGCGTCAAGACCTTCACTGATGATGCGGCCGCAGGCCGGCATGCCCAGTCGCCGCATCGGCGTCTACGGCATGGGCGAGATCGGCCGCAAGATCGCAGCGCGCTGCACGGCGTTCGAAAGCGAGGTCGGTTATTTCAGCCGCTCCTGCCACGACGTGCCCTACCAATATTTCTCGTCGCTGGAGGCGCTCGCCGATTGGTGCAGCGTGCTCATGATTGCGGTGCGCGCCGGCGCCGAGACGCATCACGCCGTCAATGGCGACATCCTCAAGCGGTTGGGCGAGGACGGCTATGTCGTCAATATCTCCCGCGGCTCGGTCATTGATGAGAAAGCACTCGTGGCGGCGCTCTCCGACAAGACCATCGCCGGCGCCGGCCTCGACGTCTATACGAAGGAGCCGCACGCGCCGGACGCACTGACGGTGCTGCCCAATGTGGTGCTCGCCCCGCATATCGGCGGCCACACCCTGGACTCCCACATCGCGATGCGGGACTGCGTACTGGCGAACCTGACCGCGTTCTTTGAGGGGCGGCCGCTGCCTTACGCGGTCAAACTGGTCTGAATCGGCCAGTTCGCTGCCACGCCAAGTGTCCGCGCCAATCGATTGGAACTGGTGTGAATTTTGCTCTTGGCAAGGCCGTCAAGAGCGGTTAAAGAACCGCCTCCGGACGTGCTGGCGAGTTGCTGGCGTGTCTGTGCACGCATTCCGAAAACCCGACACGATAGGAGATCATTCCTTCTCAGGACGTCCGCAAGGATTTGTCCGAAAAGGAAGCGACCTCATCAAGTTGGTGGAATGCGGGCAGAGGTCAACCGGCATGCCGGCTGGCCTCGTCCTGTCCAAGACTGCAGGCGCCAGCGGGAAATCTAGATTTTCCAATGGCTTAATCGCATGGCCTGCATAGACGGGTGAAGACCGGATTTCACTTCGCGGCCACCTCTGGGCGGCTCGAAATGGGTTTGGTTCGGACCTCGACACCCCGTGGGCCCCTCAAGGGTTCCGGGAGGGCAGGCTTTGAATTGTCGTCTTGCCCGGCGTGTCCTTGGGGTTTTGGCCCAGAGGTTCAGGTTTGGGTGGGACGACGGGTGCAACCCGGCGGTCCCGCCTTTCGCGCGATGACCGCCAACCGGAGAGAGCTTGCTGTGGAACGAGCGGCAAAAAAGGAAGCGGTCGAACAGCTCAATGAGGTCTTCAAGACCACGAGCGTCGCGGTCGTTGCTCAATATTCCGGCCTCACCGTTGCCCAGATGCAGAAGCTGCGCCAGCAGATGAAGCAGGCGGGTGCCTCGGTGAAGGTCTCGAAGAACCGTCTCGCCAAAATTGCTCTTGAAGGCACTGACGTCGTTGCCATCGGCCCCATGTTGAAGGGGCCGACCGTGATCGCAACTTCGAACGATCCGGTAGCGGCGCCGAAGGTCGCCATCGATTTCGCCAAGGCGAACGAAAAGTTCGTCATCATTGGCGGCTCGATGGGTAAGACCGTCCTGAATGTCGATGGTGTGAAGGCGCTTGCCTCGCTGCCGTCGCTTGACGAACTGCGCGGCAAGATCGTCGGCCTCATCGTGGCTCCGGCGACCAAGCTCGCCCAGCTCGCGAACGCGCCGGCGGGCAAGCTCGCACGCGTCATTCAGGCTCATGCCTCAAAGGGCGAAGCGGCCTGACGCCCTTCGCAAAACTCAAACCCGAACCAGACTTACACTTAAGGAAACAATACAATGGCTGACTTGCAGAAGATCGTTGACGACCTCTCGAGCCTCACCGTGCTCGAAGCCGCTGAACTCGCCAAGCTCCTCGAAGAGAAGTGGGGCGTGTCCGCTGCTGCCGCCGTCGCGGTGGCTGGCCCGGCTGCCGGTGGCGCTGCCGCCGCTCCGGCTGAAGAGAAGACCGAGTTCACGGTCGTTCTCGCTGCCTCCGGCGACAAGAAGATCGAGGTCATCAAGGAAGTCCGCGCCATCACCGGCCTGGGCCTGAAGGAGGCGAAGGATCTCGTCGAGGGCGCCCCGAAGCCGGTCAAGGAAGGCGTGAACAAGGAAGAAGCCGACAAGATCAAGGCCCAGCTCGAGAAGGCTGGCGCGAAGGTCGAGCTCAAGTAAGCGAAGCTTATTTGAGCGAGATCCCGGGCGAGCGACAGCGAGACCCGGGATCTTGGCCCGCAAGGTCGGTGGTCGGGTTTCCGGCCTCGGCAGGCGGGCTGGATGCAAAAGGCGTGCGACGGGACGTTCCGACGCAGGCCGAACACGAAAAAGTGTGGGGATTTGAGGGCTTACCCCTCGAATCTCCACTATTGTCGCCCCATATCGGGTCGACAGCACGAAAGCACGGTGGGCGTGGAAGGCGGAGTTTCCCGCAAGCCGTTGGGAGAGCAGGCTATTTCGGGCTTTTGCAGTCCGTGAAGACGATCGTTGTGACGGGCGGGTGCGCCTCCGCGCCCCGCGCGTCGTTTTGCGTTTTGAAGGTCTGAAGAACGGTTCAGGACTTTGGCGGTCCGAGACTGAGTTTCCGATCCTCAAAACGGGTTCGAAAAATTCAACCCGGGGAGCGGTGGCAGCCGTGGCCCGGAAGGCGCGCCCAGGGCGGGCGCCGAAATGAGAGGCCACGATGGCGCAGCAGACATTCACCGGTCGCAAACGCGTTCGCAAATTTTTCGGACACATCAAGGAAGTCGCCGAGATGCCGAACCTCATCGAGGTTCAGAAGGCATCGTATGACCAGTTCCTGATGGTCGACGAACCCACGGGCGGGCGGCCGGATGAGGGCTTGCAGGCGGTGTTCCGCTCGGTGTTCCCGATCTCGGACTTCTCCGGTACCTCGATGCTGGAATTCGTCCGCTACGAGTTCGAGCCGCCGAAGTATGACGTCGACGAGTGCCGCCAGCGCGGCATGACCTTCGCTGCACCTCTCAAGGTGACGCTGCGCCTCATCGTGTTCGATATCGACGAGGAAACCGGCGCGAAGTCGGTCAAGGACATCAAGGAGCAGGACGTCTACATGGGCGACATCCCGCTCATGACGATGAACGGCACCTTCATCGTCAACGGCACCGAGCGCGTCATCGTCTCCCAGATGCACCGTTCGCCCGGTGTGTTCTTCGACCACGACAAGGGCAAGACCCACTCCTCGGGCAAGCTGCTGTTCGCCGCCCGCGTGATCCCGTATCGCGGCTCCTGGCTCGACATCGAGTTCGACGCCAAGGACATCGTCTATGCGCGTATCGACCGTCGCCGCAAGATTCCGGTGACGTCGCTGATGTTCGCGCTCGGGCTCGACGGCGAGGAGATCCTCAACACCTTCTACAAGCGCATCCTCTACAAGCGGACCAAGGAAGGCTGGCGCGTTCCGTTCGACGCCAACCGCTTCCGCGGCTATTCCACGACCTCCGACCTGATCGATGCCGACACCGGCAAGGTCGTGCTCGAGGCCGGCAAGAAGCTCACCGTGCGCGCCGCCCGCCAGCTCCAGGAGAAGGGGCTGAAGGCGCTGCGCATGTCCGATGAGGAGCTGGTCGGCAATTACCTTGCCGAGGACCTCGTCAATCCGAAGACGGGCGAGATCCATGCGGAAGCCGGTGAGGAAATCACCGACAAGCTGATGAAGGCCCTCAACGAGCAGGGCTACAAGGAGTTGCCGCTGCTCGACATCGACCACGTCAATGTTGGCGCCTACATCCGCAACACGCTTTCGGCCGACAAGAACATGACGCGCGAGGACGCGCTGTTCGACATCTACCGCGTGATGCGTCCGGGTGAGCCGCCGACGCTGGATTCGGCGCAGGCCATGTTCCAGTCGTTGTTCTTCGACGCCGAGCGCTACGACCTCTCGGCGGTCGGCCGTGTCAAGATGAACATGCGTCTCGACCTCGATGCGCCCGACACCCAGCGCACGCTGCGCAAGGAAGACATCCTCTCCGTCATCAAGACGCTGGTGGACCTGCGCGACGGCAAGGGCGAGATCGACGACATCGACCACCTCGGCAACCGCCGTGTGCGCTCGGTCGGCGAGCTCATGGAGAACCAGTACCGCATCGGTCTGCTCCGCATGGAGCGCGCGATCAAGGAGCGCATGTCCTCGGTCGACATCGACACGGTCATGCCGCAGGACCTGATCAACGCCAAGCCGGCGGCCGCCGCCGTGCGCGAGTTCTTCGGCTCCTCGCAGCTCTCGCAGTTCATGGACCAGACCAACCCGCTGTCGGAGATCACCCACAAGCGCCGTCTCTCGGCGCTTGGACCGGGCGGTCTGACCCGCGAGCGCGCCGGCTTCGAGGTGCGCGACGTGCATCCGACGCATTACGGCCGCATCTGCCCGATCGAGACGCCGGAAGGTCCGAACATCGGCCTGATCAACTCGCTCGCGACCTTCGCGCGCGTCAACAAGTACGGCTTCGTCGAGACGCCTTATCGCAAGGTGAAGGACGGTCGTGTCACCGACGAGGTCGTGTACCTCTCGGCGATGGAGGAGGGCCGCTACACGGTCGCGCAGGCCAACGTGCCGCTCGACGCCAAGGGCCGCTTCACCGAGGACCTCGTGGTCTGCCGTCACGCCGGCGAAGTTCTGCCGGTGACGCCGGACAAGGTCGACTACATGGACGTGTCGCCGAAGCAGCTCGTTTCGGTCGCCGCGGCCCTGATCCCGTTCCTCGAGAACGACGACGCCAACCGCGCGCTGATGGGTTCGAACATGCAGCGCCAGGCGGTGCCGCTGGTTCGTGCCGAGGCGCCGTTCGTCGGCACCGGCATGGAAGGCGTGGTTGCGCGTGACTCGGGTGCTGCGATCGCGGCGCGCCGCTCGGGCGTGATCGACCAGATCGACGCGACCCGCGTCGTCATCCGCGCGACGGAAGATCTCGATCCGACCAAGTCGGGCGTCGATATCTACCGTCTGATGAAGTACCAGCGCTCCAACCAGTCGACCTGCATCAACCAGCGTCCGCTGGTGAAGGTCGGCGACATCGTCAAGAAGGGCGACATCATCGCTGACGGTCCGTCGACCGATCTCGGCGAGCTCGCGCTGGGCCGCAACGTGCTGGTCGCGTTCATGCCGTGGAACGGCTACAACTTCGAAGACTCGATCCTGCTCTCCGAGCGGATCGTGAAGGACGACGTGTTTACCTCGATTCATATCGAGGAATTCGAGGTGATGGCCCGCGACACCAAGCTCGGTCCCGAGGAAATCACCCGCGACATTCCGAACGTCTCGGAAGAAGCGCTGAAGAACCTCGACGAAGCCGGTATCGTCTACATCGGTGCGGAAGTGCGCGCCGGCGACATCCTGGTCGGCAAGATCACGCCGAAGGGCGAGAGCCCGATGACGCCGGAAGAAAAGCTCCTGCGCGCCATCTTCGGCGAGAAGGCGTCGGACGTCCGCGATACCTCGCTCCGCGTGCCCCCGGGTGTGCAGGGCACGATCGTTGAAGTGCGCGTGTTCAACCGCCATGGCGTCGACAAGGACGAGCGTGCACTGGCGATCGAGCGGGAAGAGATCGAGCGTCTCGCCAAGGACCGCGACGACGAGCAGGCGATCCTCGACCGCAACGTCTACAACCGTCTTGCCGAGCTCCTCGAGGGGCGGCAGGGCATTGCCGGTCCGAAGGGCTTCAAGAAGGACACCAAGATCACCCGTGCGGTGCTCGAGGAGTACCCGAAGTCGCAGTGGTGGCTGTTCGCTTCGCCGAACGACAAGCTGATGGCCGAGATCGAGGCCATGCGGAAGCAGTACGACGAGTCGAAGAAGGGGCTTGAACAGCGCTTCCTCGACAAGGTCGAGAAGCTGCAGCGCGGTGACGAATTGCCGCCCGGCGTGATGAAGATGGTCAAGGTCTTCGTCGCGGTGAAGCGCAAGATCCAGCCCGGCGACAAGATGGCCGGCCGCCACGGCAACAAGGGCGTGGTGTCGAAGATCGTGCCGATCGAGGACATGCCGTTCCTCGAGGACGGTACCCATGCCGACATCGTGCTCAATCCGCTCGGCGTGCCCTCGCGCATGAACGTCGGGCAGATCCTCGAGACGCATCTCGGCTGGGCTTGCGCCGGCCTCGGCAAGCGCATCGGCCAGACGGTCGATGCCTATCTGTCGAAGCAGGACATGAAGCCGCTGAAGGAGACGCTGAAGAAGATCTACGGCGAGGACGAGACGATCAAGACGCTCAACGACAATGAGCTGATCGAACTCGGCCGCAACCTGAGCCACGGCGTGCCGATCGCGACGCCGGTGTTCGACGGCGCCAAGGAAGCCGACATCGAGGAGATGCTTAAGCTCGCCGGTCTCGACGCTTCGGGCCAGTCGACCGTCTATGATGGCCGTACCGGCGATCCCTTCGATCGCAAGGTGACGGTCGGCTACATCTACATGCTCAAGCTGCACCACCTCGTCGACGACAAGATCCACGCGCGTTCGATCGGTCCGTACTCGCTCGTTACCCAGCAGCCGCTGGGCGGCAAGGCGCAGTTTGGCGGTCAGCGCTTCGGCGAAATGGAGGTGTGGGCGCTCGAAGCTTACGGCGCGGCCTACACGCTCCAGGAAATGCTGACCGTGAAGTCGGACGACGTCGCCGGCCGTACCAAGGTGTACGAGGCGATCGTGCGCGGCGACGACACGTTCGAGGCCGGTATTCCGGAGTCCTTCAACGTCCTGGTCAAGGAAATGCGCTCGCTCGGCCTCAACGTCGACCTGCACAATTCCAAGATGGGACCGGCGCCGACCTCCGAGGCGGCCGAGTAACGCGACTCTTCATGCCCGGCCGAAGAGGCCGGGCATCGGCGCCTTGTCCCGCGCGGTGAGGGCAGGGCGCTCCGCGAGTTAAGATTTTCGAATTTGCTGCCGGCCTCGACCGGCACGCGAGGAGAAGACGATGAACCAAGAGATTATGAATCTTTTTAACCCGACGACGCCGGCTCAGGTCTTCGACCAGATCCGGATCTCGATCGCGTCTCCAGAGAAGATTCTGTCCTGGTCCTACGGCGAGATCAAGAAGCCGGAGACCATCAACTACCGGACCTTCAAGCCCGAGCGCGACGGCCTGTTCTGCGCGCGCATTTTCGGGCCGATCAAGGATTACGAGTGCTTGTGCGGCAAGTACAAGCGCATGAAGTACAAGGGCATCATCTGCGAGAAGTGCTCGGTCGAGGTCACGCTGTCGCGCGTCCGGCGCGAGCGCATGGGTCACATCGAGCTCGCAGCGCCCGTCGCCCACATCTGGTTCCTGAAGTCGCTGCCCTCGCGCATCGGCCTCCTGCTGGACATGACGCTGAAGGATCTCGAGCGGATCCTCTACTTCGAATACTACGTCGTGCTGGAGCCGGGCCTCACCGCGCTGAAGGACCGTCAGCTGCTGTCGGAAGACGAGTATCTGAAGGCGCAGGACGAGTACGGCCAGGATTCCTTCACCGCCATGATCGGCGCCGAGGCGATCCGCGAACTGCTCAAGGGCATGGAGCTCGAGAAGCTCGAGGTCAGCTTGCGTGCCGAGATGCAGGAGACCGACTCCGACATCAAGCACAAGAAGCTCGCCAAGCGCCTGAAGATCGTGGAGGCGTTCCGTCACTCCGGCAACAAGCCGGAATGGATGATCCTCACCGTCGTTCCGGTGATCCCTCCGGATCTGCGTCCGCTGGTGCCGCTCGACGGCGGCCGCTTCGCGACCTCGGACCTCAACGACCTCTACCGCCGCGTCATCAACCGCAACAACCGTTTGAAGCGGCTGATGGAGCTGCGCGCGCCTGATATCATCATCCGCAACGAGAAGCGCATGCTTCAGGAGGCCGTCGACGCGCTGTTCGACAACGGCCGCCGCGGCCGCGTCATCACCGGCGCCAACAAGCGTCCGCTGAAGTCGCTCGCCGACATGCTCAAGGGCAAGCAGGGCCGCTTCCGCCAGAACCTGCTCGGCAAGCGCGTCGACTATTCGGGCCGTTCGGTGATCGTGGTCGGTCCCGAGCTGCGCCTGCATCAGTGCGGTCTGCCGAAGAAGATGGCGCTCGAGCTGTTCAAGCCGTTCATCTATTCGCGGCTTGACGCCAAGGGCCTGTCCACCACCGTCAAGCAGGCGAAGAAGCTGGTCGAGAAGGAGCGGCCCGAGGTCTGGGACATCCTGGACGAGGTGATCCGCGAGCATCCGGTGCTGCTCAACCGCGCGCCGACGCTGCACCGCCTCGGCATTCAGGCGTTCGAGCCCGTGCTGATCGAGGGCAAGGCGATCCAGCTCCACCCGCTGGTCTGCGCCGCGTTCAACGCCGACTTCGACGGCGACCAGATGGCCGTGCACGTTCCGCTGTCGCTGGAAGCGCAGCTCGAAGCGCGCGTCCTGATGATGTCGACCAACAACATCCTGCATCCGGCGAACGGCCAGCCGATCATCGTGCCGTCGCAGGACATCGTGCTCGGACTCTACTATCTCTCGATCCTGCGCGAAGGCATGCCCGGCGAGGGCAAGGTGTTCGGCGAGATGGCCGAGCTCGAGCACGCGCTGCATTCGAAGGTCATCCACCTCCACACCAAGATCAAGTACCGGTGGGAAGGCGTCGGCGAGGACGGCAAGCCGGCCCGCCGCTGGATCGAGACCACGCCCGGCCGCATCATGCTCGGCAACGTGCTGCCGAAGAGCTCGAAGATCTCGTACGACATCATCAACAAGCTGATGACCAAGCGCGAGATCTCCGGCGTCATCGACCAGGTCTACCGCCACTGCGGCCAGAAGGAGACGGTGATCTTCTGCGACCGCATCATGGCGCTCGGCTTCTACAACGCGTTCAAGGCCGGCATCTCGTTCGGCAAGGACGACATGGTCGTGCCGCACGGCAAGTGGAAGATCGTCGACACCACCCGTACGCTGGCGAAGGATTTCGAGCAGCAGTACAATGACGGTCTGATCACCCATGGCGAGAAGTACAACAAGGTCGTCGACGCCTGGTCGAAGGCGACCGAAGAAATCGCCAAGGCGATGATGAAGGAGATCTCTGCGACCAAGAAGACGGCCAGCGGAGCAGACGCCGACATCAACTCGATCTACATGATGGCCCACTCCGGTGCGCGTGGCTCGCCGGCCCAGATGCGCCAGCTCGCCGGCATGCGCGGCCTGATGGCCAAGCCGTCGGGCGAGATCATCGAGACGCCGATCATCTCGAACTTCAAGGAAGGCCTCTCGGTGCTCGAGTACTTCAACTCGACGCACGGCGCCCGCAAGGGCCTCGCGGACACCGCGTTGAAGACCGCGAACTCCGGCTACCTGACCCGCCGTCTGGTCGACGTCGCGCAGGACTGCATCATCACGCAGGACGACTGCGGCACCAAGCTCGGCATCAAGATGCGCGCCATCGTCGATGCCGGCACCGTGGTCGCTTCGCTCGGCTCGCGCATCCTGGGCCGCGTGGCCTGCGAAGACGTGCGTGACGGCTCGGGCAAGGTGATCATCAAGCGCGGTACGCTGATGGAAGAGAGCCATCTGGATGCCATCCAGCAGGGTGGTGTGCAGGAGGTGAAGATCCGCTCGGCATTGACCTGCGAACTCGTCAACGGCATCTGCGGCAAGTGCTACGGCCGCGACCTCGCCCGCGGCACGCCGGTCAACCACGGCGAAGCGGTCGGCGTCATCGCGGCGCAGTCGATCGGCGAGCCGGGCACCCAGCTCACCATGCGCACCTTCCACATCGGTGGTGCGGCGCAGCTCAACGAGCAGTCGTTCGTCGAATCCAACTTCGACGGCAAGATCGTGATCAGGAACAAGGCCATCGCCCGCAACAGCGAAGGTCACCTGATCGCAATGGTCCGCAACATGGTGGTGGCGATCGTCGATGGCGACGGCACCGAGCGTGCGACGCACCGTATTCAGTACGGCTCGCGCCTGCACGTCGATGAGGGCGACAACGTCAAGCGTGGCCAGCGCATCGTCGAGTGGGATCCCTACACCCGTCCGCTCCTCACCGAGGTGGAAGGCACCATCGGCTTCGAGGATCTGGTCGAAGGGCAGTCGATCTCGGAAACGCTGGACGAAGCCACCGGTATCGCCAAGCGTGTGGTCATCGACTGGCGATCGACGCGTGGCGGTTCGGACCTGCGTCCGGCCATCGTGATCAAGGGCAAGGATGGCAAGGTGCTCAAGCTCGCCCGCGGCGGCGATGCCCGCTACATGCTGTCGGTCGACGCCATTCTCTCGGTCGATATCGGAGCCAAGGTCGCGCCGGGTGATATCCTCGCCCGTGTCTCGACCGAAAGCGCCAAGACGCGTGACATCACCGGCGGTCTGCCGCGGGTGGCGGAACTGTTCGAGGCACGGCGTCCGAAGGATGCGGCGATCATCGCCGAAATCGCGGGCACCATCCGGTTCGGACGTGACTACAAGAACAAGCGTCGCATCTCGATCGAGCCGGTGGACAAGACCGACGAGCCGCGCGAGTACCTGATCCCGAAGGGCAAGCACATTCACCTTCAGGACGGCGACGTCGTCGAAAAGGGCGACTTCATCGTGGAAGGCAACCCGGCGCCGCACGACATCCTGGCGGTCAAGGGCATCGAGGAGCTCGCGGCCTATCTGGTCAACGAGATCCAGGAGGTCTACCGGCTCCAGGGCGTGCTCATCAACGACAAGCACATCGAGGTGATCGTCCGTCAGATGCTCCAGAAGGTGGAAATCACCGACCAGGGCGAGACCGACATGATCTCCGGCGAGCAGGTCGACAAGATCGAGTTCGACGCGCTCAACGAGAAGGCGAAGGAAGAGGGTAAGAAGCCCGCCACGGGAACGCCGGTTCTGCTCGGCATCACCAAGGCGAGCCTCCAGACACGCTCGTTCTTCTCGGCGGCCTCGTTCCAGGAGACCACCCGCGTCCTCACGGAGGCGGCGGTCAACGGCAAGGTCGACCCGCTCGAGGGCCTCAAGGAGAACGTCATCGTCGGCCGGCTGATCCCGGCGGGCACCGGCGCCTCCATGGCCAAGATCCGCGAAGTTGCCATGAAGCGCGACAAGCTGATCCTCGACGAGCGCGAGAAGCAGACCTCGGTCGTCTCGCCGGCGCCGGAAGCGGAGCCGGTGGCGTTGCCGCCTGCGGAATGATGGTTCATCCGTAGGAATACCGAGGATCATGAAAAGGCCGGCGAAAGCCGGCCTTTTTGCTGAGCGTAGGGAGGGGTGGTGCGTTGACAAGGTTGGGACGCTCGGGTCAACTTTCCAGCACGCGTCAATTTTCTTGTTCGATTTTATGTCAGAGCCATTTGTCCGCGCGGTCGAGGCCATTTATCGATCCGCCGCCGAACCCTCCTATTGGACCCAGGCGTTGCAAGTGATCGCCGACTGTTTCGGCGACGTCGGCGCGATCCTGCTCTATGGGAAGGATGACGGCAGTTTCGGTGTCATCGAATCCGCGTCGTTGACTTCGGTCAGTCTCGAATACGGTCGGCTCTGGAGTGATCGCGACATCCGGGCTGTTCGGTCGCGCGAACGCGGCTACTTCTTCAAACGCGACGTCATTACCGACCGTGACGTCGTCTCACGCCAGGAGATGTTGAGCGATCCGTTCTACACTGACTTGCTGACGCGGCACGGCTTGAAGTATTTCGCAGCAGCTATGGTGTCGCCTGATCCTTGGGTCGAGGTCGCTCTCAGCATTCAGCGGAGCCCAAAAAAAACGGAATTTACCGACGCCGAGCTCGATACGTTGGCCCGGCTGGGCCCCCATGTCGAACGAGCCCTGCGTCTCGGTATACGCCTCATGGACGCCGAACTCAGCAAGATGGGGCTGGGCGCGGCGCTGTCCCGTCTGGGGATGGGCATTTTCATTCTCGATTCGCTCGGGCGCGTGATTTTTTCCAATCCTGCATCGCAAACGATGCTGGGCGACGGCCTTGACATCATCGGCGACAAATTGAGCGTGCAGTCGCTGGCGCTGAATTCGCAAGCATCCGAAGCGATGAAGCGCATCGTCAATTACCGATCTGAAGACGTGATTGCCGCGCAACGTCCGATTTTGGTCCATCGCCGTTCGTCCAATCGCCCGCTGACTCTCTACTTTCTGCCGATACCGATGGCTGAAACCGCTATGAACCTGTTTCTGACCCAGGCCAGGGTTATCGTGCTCGCCATCGATCCCGACGTGGACAGCCCGCCAGATCCTTCGCTCATTCGTGACATTCTCGGTTTGACGTTGGGTGAAGCGCGCGTTGCCGCGCTGGTTGGTGCCGGTCAGTCGCCGCGCGAGGCTGCCGAAAAACTGGGCATTTCTGAAGAGACCGCACGCACGACGTTGAAGCGTGTATTCGCCAAGGTCGGAGTCAGCAGGCAAAGCGAGCTTGCGGCCCTGCTGGCAAAGCTGGTGCTGAGATAGTCCGGCGGACCATGCGGTCCGTCGCCGCGCCCGCAATGCTTTCGGCGAAAATCCCCGTGAACGATTCATTCCGTACCCCAGATGGGGGCTGAAGCGGACGCGCTTTACCTGCGAGCATCACGGGCAATGCCAGCCGTTGCCAGACCCCGTTGCCTTCTGGGAGTGCCGTGATGAACGTTTATGAAAGTGCATCCAGCGTCGCAAGCAAAGCCAGCTATCCGGAAGAGGCGTGGCAGAGCTTCCGAGCACTCGATCATCGCGTTTCGGAGGTGTTTGCTGCCGTCGAGGCGTGGAAGGGGTGGCAGGTCATCCGTGATCCGCGGACACCGCCATCTACCATCCTTGCCTTCGTCAGGGAGCTTTATCGCTCGGTTTGCTGGTATCAACCGCATACTACCGAAGCAGCGTTCCATATGATCGGGCGCTTTCCGAAGGGAGAGGTTCGACTGATGCAGTCGCTGGCATGCCACAAGGCCGAAGAAGCCGAGCACGGATTATGGGCGCGCGAGGACATGGCCAAGCTGGGCGCCAAGGATCTGACCGCGACTTCCCCGACGACCTTTGCCGTCGCGGCAGTATGGTGGCGAATGGCCGAGCACGAGGAGCCGCTTGGCTATCTCGGCGCGGAATATCTCTATGAGCAACTGACCGCGCTCGCGACCAAGGCCGCATTGCCGATCATCGAGAGCCGAAACTTGCCGCGCGACGAGCTCAGGTTCGTGATCGAGCACGCGACCGAGGACGCCAAACACGCGACGTTTCTGAAGCACCTCATTCTCGATACCGTCACCCGGTATCCGGGCAGTGAAACAGCGATGACGCGCTGTTTCGACTATTTCCGTTGCGTCTGGCCGCTGCCAGTTTGGGAGGAGGCGCTCGAAAGAGCCGTCGCAGCCGGCGGCTAGATGTCTCTTGTCCCGTGCAACCTCGAACGTTCGGCCCGCTGGCCGGGCCTGTCAATTCTGGCCGGTCACTCCAGCGTTCGAGTCGCCAGCACTGACGAAGAACTCGGATGCATCGGGAGACTGCGCTACCAGCGCTTCGTGGTCGAACAAGCCCAACCCTATGCGGTGGCGGGAGCCGACCGAACGCTGCTTGATCCCATTGATCCGGTGTCGCTCAATCTCTTTATCGGCAATGGCGCGACGATATCGGTGGCCTTGCGGATGTCGTGGTCTGTCGACGTCGTTGCGAGCGACTATCTCTCGCTTCTGCGCGGCAGTCTCCCCGCAGATATCGCTTGCGGCAAAACCATCATCTGCAGCCGACTCATCGTTGCGTCGAGCGAACGGGCGGATCTGGCCAATCTGGTCGTGATCTTGCGACGCGCCTACGAGATCGGCGTCCTGTCGGGTTGCACGCATTCGGTGCTGTCGACCCTCCCGCACCGTGTGCCGCTGTTTGAGCGCATTGGATATTGCAGGTCCGGTACTAAGCTGGATGACCCGGTCGCGGGCCCGCAGGATGTTCTGATCCTGGACCTGGCCGATATCGCCCACATGAGGTCGGTCGGGTCGCCACTGGTCGCGTCGAGACGTCGGTTGAAGCGCGCTCCGCTTGTGACGGCACCTTGACGCGGTGAACCATCACTCGGGACACGCCACATGTATTGCTCGTCATACCCCAGATGGGGGCTGAAGCCGGCGGGTAAACCCGGCAAACGTAAGTGCGCATTGGGCGATTGTGATCGTCGTCCTTATCGCTGAGGCAGAGGGGGATTTCATGCGAGCCGAGTATATTGAGGATTTGGGTGTCGATCCGGAAACGTTGAGCAGTTCGCAGGTTCTGGCCCATCTTGCGAACCGGGTCGATGACACCTTCGCGGAAATCAAGGAATCGGCTCCGTGGCGTCTCGTTGCGGACGATTCCACGCCGGTCGCAACGATCATCGCGATACTGAAGGAGATCTATCTCGAGATAGTCATGTATCAGCCCGACTCGCTCGCGGCTGCGCTCTGGGCGATCGGACAGATGCCGAGATCTATGCCGATTCCTTGGGTCGAGGAGATGTTGCATCATCAGTCCGAGGAGTTCGACCATAACGAAATGGCCCTTCGTGACTACAAGGGCTTCGGCGGGAATGAGGAGTTTGCCAGATCGCGTCGCATGAGCCCGTCTTCGTTCGCGATCGCCGGCGTGTGGAATTACATTGCGCTGAAGCGTGACCCGTTCGTCTATTTGGGCGCCGTTTATCTTTTTGACGCCTTGACTCCGTTGGTGACAGAGGAAGTGAGGCATATCCTTCATCGCAGGGGATTGTCCCCGAAGGGGC
Organism: Bradyrhizobium sp. UFLA05-89; assembly: GCF_059803475.1. Lineage (NCBI taxonomy): Bacteria > Pseudomonadati > Pseudomonadota > Alphaproteobacteria > Hyphomicrobiales > Nitrobacteraceae > Bradyrhizobium > Bradyrhizobium sp. UFLA05-89. Next base: position 129,010 of record NZ_JBANBA010000003.1, read on the forward strand.
TTGAGTTCATCGATCATCACGCCACGGCTGACATCGAGCATGCGCAACAGATCGGCCAGCTCATTCGCGATGTCGCCGAGCGGTATCCGGAATCGCGCGCGTCGATTTGCTACGGCTTCGAGTATTTCCATCACGTCTATCCGATGCCCGCCTGGAACATGGCCTATCGGCGCGCCATTGCTCAACGGTCGATGGCGGTCGCGGCGGAGTGATCTCGGGCGCGCGGTGTCTGCTGCCGGATGCCTCGGGGACGATGTCTTTTTTACATCGAAGTCTGTGGGGAGCAAATCTTGAAGGGGGCCGATGAAAGGGAAGAATTAGCGAGGCGCTGGCCAAAGCAGGCACTGCCTCGAGCAGGGCAAGTGAGCGTGGCGAAAAGCGCCGCCGAACTCGAGGCTATCGGTCGGCTTCGTTATGATCTTTACGTCGAGCGCGATCAGAAGGCGTATGCCCATGCGGACCACGTGCGTCGATGCCTTCTTGAGCCTGTCGATGACGTCAGCTTGAATTTTCAAGTCAAGCAGGATGATCGCCTGTTGGCGGCAGTGCGGGTCACATGGGCACCAGATGCGCTGCTAGATCTCCATTTGAGGCCTCTGGTCGAGGGGGCACGAATCGCGTGTCTTTCGACGGCGGTGGTAAATTCCCGCTTTGTGGTGCGGCCCGAGCTTCGCGCGCGTGCAGTGATCGTACCGCTCTTCTGTGAAGTCTACAGAACTGGAATGCTCGCCGGAGCAACCTGTTGTGTCATCGGGACGCGGAGCGACCTCGTTGGAATCTTCGAGCGGTTCGGCTTTAGGGAGACGGGATTCCATATTCGCGATCCGATTGCCGGCCGGATTCATAACCTCAATCTCAATCCGTATGATCTAGCGCATCTCAAAAAAGTCGCTTCGCCACTGCTCACCTACGCAGAGAAGCTCGTTTGCCAATCCCGCACTCACACCAAGTTGGTGACAGCATGACGATCTCAGCTCAACCCATCAATGGGTATTCCCTCGATGCGCAGGCGACGTTCGAGGAGTTGGACCGTCGGGTGAATGAAGTCTTCGCCAATGTAAAAGCCTGGCGTGGCTGGCGCATGATTTCCGATCCCTCGACGCCTGCCGAGCACATACTCGCGCTGGTTCGTGAGATATTCAGGTCAGTGTGTTGGTATCAGTCGCATACTACGGAAGCCGGCTTTCACATGTTTGGGCGGCTCCCCAAGAACGAAGTCAAATTGATGCAGATGCTCTCGGCGCACAAGGCGGAAGAAGCGGAGCACGGCCTTTGGGCCCTTGAAGATCATGGCAAGCTCGGCGGTCATCAGGAGGATGCAGTCGTTGCCGCAGCGTCACCAGCAACGTTTGCGGTTGCCGCAGTTTGGTGGCGAATGGCTCGGGTCGAAAGCCCATTCGGCTACCTCGGTGCGGAGTACTTGTTCGAGCAACTTACGGCGTTGGTCACGCAGGCAGCTCTTCCAGTCATTGAGGCGCGAAAGCTCCCTCGCGAAGGGCTGCGTTTCCTCATTGAGCACGCGACTGAAGACGCCAGGCATGCGACGTTCTTGAGGCATCTGATCCTCGACGTCGCGACGCGGTATCCGGAGAGCTCCGCGGCAATGTTTCGATGTTTTGACTATTTCAATGCCGTCTATCCGCTTCCCGTTTGGGACGAGGCGTATCGCCGGGCAACCGTCGAAAAGTGAGTCCCGATGCCTCCTGTCCAGTAGAGAAGAATTTCAAGGATCGTGTTGTCGTGCAGAGAGAATTTGTCGAAGACCTCGGTGTCGACCCGGAGAAGCCCAGCAGCTCGCAGTTGTTGGATGGCAGTCGCGGCGGAGTGATCTCCATGACGGGTGCGCCGAGGGCCGGACGCTTCGAGATTCGCGAGGCATCGGACGATGATGCACGGCTGGAGGTCTATCGCTTCAGATATCGCGTCTATGTCGAGCAAATGCAGCGCCGGCAGAAATACGCGGACCACGTGCGCAAAACGGTCATAGAGCCGCTCGACGCGAGCGGGACCATTTATGCGACCCATCTGGACGGAAGGATCATCGGAACGATCAGAGGAAACCGTTTTTCCGATCCCCACACGGATTACTATCGAACTCTATATGGGGTCGACGATCGCTTCGACTATGCCGCTAGCGAAATGTCGCTGACGACGAAATTGATGTTCGAGCCGGAGCTTCAGAAGTCGATTCATCCCATCAAGCTCATCCTGCATTACGCAAGACACTTTCACTACGGCAATGGATGCAAGATCGATTTCCTCGACTGCAACAAGCCTTTGATCCAGTTCTTCTGTCGGTTCGGTTACCTCGATTATCGCGGCTGGGTTTTTCACCGGGAATACGGCTCGGTTCGACCGTTGTGCTGCCCGGCCGACCAGATTTCCCGGTTCAAGGCGGTTGGCAGTCCGCTGGAGCCCATTGCCCGCCAGTTCTATGGCGACAACGAGTTCGGCGGTGCCCGTTTGGCGGCGGCTCTCGAGCGTGGAGCTATCGCGTCGGTGACCGGGACTAAGCCATTCGCCGACACCGGCAATACAGCGGAAGCGCTGGATGCCTGAGTTTCACGCAGGTTCTTCAGCGAGGCGCGCTTGCGTCATCTATGCATCGACTTCAGGTTCTACGCGGTCCGTGGCGCATCTCATCGCAGGGTGTTCCGCGATCGAAGTCGATCTGGTCGACCTCGCGGAATGGGATGACTGGGCGCCTCGCATCTACGGCAAGCGATACAGCCTGGCGTTTCTGGGAACGCCCACCTACGGCCAGGGCAATTGGCACTACCTTTGGGACAAGCATTCCCATGAGGTGGCAACCGCTATCAGCCGAAGCCGACAGATCGCACTCTTCGCGCTCGGCGACGCCAGGGGCCACAAGCGCAGCTTCGCGGGTGGCTTGAGCCCGCTCAACCGGTTCTTCCGCCAATCTGGTTTTCCCATCTGCGGAAAGACGACGCCGGAACGCTTCACGTTTGAAAGTTCACCAGCGCTCGCGGCTGGCCACTTCCCGGGATTCGTCATCGACTTCAAGCGGGAGCATCGGCATGCGGAGTCTTTGGTTCGAATCTGGATGACGAATGTGGCGGATGAAGCCGGGAAATGCACCGCGGTCGTCGAGCGGAACGCCCGGTGCAGCCGGAATGACTTTCACACCTGAATCGATGCCCGATGGGCCGAGGCCGGCCGCTTTCATGTCGGTCGTCGGCCTATTGAGGGGAGGCCTCTCATGGAATCTCATCCAGACTCGTCGGCGATGGCATCGAGCTTGACCGGAAGTATTGCCGAGTTTCGGGAGCTCGAAGGCCACGACCTGCTTCGGCGAACCGGAGCGTACCTTGCCTGGGTCAGTGGGCGCGCCAAGAAGCAGCTTTGGCCCTACTTCAGAGCGACTCGTGCGCAGCCCGGACCCGAGTGCGAGATCATGGGGACCAACGGGATTAATCGGCGAGAGACCGTCAACTTTGCGTCCCAGGACTATCTCGCGCTCTCCAATCATCCGGGCATCCGAGCAGCCGCTCATGCTGCGATCAACGAGTATGGTGTGCACAGCGCCGGATCGGCGGCGTTGATGGGGCGTACTGAGGCCGCGGTGCGGCTCGAAAAGGCGCTTTGCGAGTTTCTCGAATATGATCGAGTCCTGCTATTTCCGACCGGCTGGGCAGCGGGTTTCGGGGTGCTCCGTGCGCTCGTGAGGCCGAGTGATCATGTCGTTCTCGATGGATTGTCGCACGCGTGTCTTCAGGAGGGGGCGCATTGCTCGACTCCGAATGTTCATGTTTTTGGCCATCTCAAAACGGAGAGCCTCAAGCGAATTCTGCACAAGATCAGGAGCAGGGATGCCAATGGTGGAATCTTGGTCGTTACTGAAAGTCTGTTTTCGATGAATTCCGACACGCCGGACATCGGCGCTGTTCAGCGATTGTGTCGCGAATTCCGCGCCACGCTGATGGTCGACTGTGCGCACGATCTCGGTTGTCTGGGACCCGGCGGAGGAGGACATCTGGCGGCGCAGCGGCTCATGGGCGAGATAGACATCGTGATGGGCAGCTTCTCCAAGACGTTTGCGTCAAATGGCGGCTTCGTTGCAACAAACAGTGAAAGCACGTTCGAATATCTCAAGGTCTTCGCCGGACCTCACATCTTCTCGAATGCCCTTTCCCCGGTTCAATGTGCCGTGGTCCACGAGGCGCTGGAGATTATTCGATCTCCGGAAGGACAAAAGCGCCGCCGGGCCCTTCTCGACCGGATTGTCCTATTGCGCTCGATCCTATCGGCCGCTGATTTGAAGTGTTTGGGAGCACCGTCGCCGATCGTACCGGTCGTCGTCGGGGACGAAGCCCAGGCGCGTCTGACCGCGCGGCATCTGGGCGAGCGCGGACTTGCGGCCAATCTCGTGGAGTATCCCGCGGTTGCCAGGGGCGCGGCGCGCTTCCGCCTGCAGGTGATGGCGGACCACACCGCCGAACATTGCAGATTTGCCCAGTCGGTTCTTGCAGAAGCTCTTATTCAGGCGAGACGAGCGTTCGCGGCTGGGCCGGCGCCGTCTGAGAAGCAAAGATCGGACTTCGCTATGGCCAGCTGGTCGGAGGACCAGTCTCGCCGTCAATCGTGACCGGCAGGCTCCGTGCTTGCGCAGCGCGGCCCGAAGGCCTGTTTGCCCGGCTCCCGGTGGACGAGGGTGCGTCTGCTCCGGCTAGCGGCCGTCGACAAAGCACTTGCCACGGCCCCCGTGCCAAACATACGATTTCGATTGGTTGGTTTGGCGCGATTTGGCAGCGTCCGGACGATTTTGATACTTTGTCGATTGGGCGGGGCTGCTTGAACCTTACTTCTGAGTGTTTTGAGCATGCAATCGAGGCGATCTATCAATCCGCATCGGAGCCTGTACACTGGCCGCAGGCGTTGCAGGCCCTTGCCGATTGCTTTGGCGATCGCGGCGCCACGATGGTCTACAGCAAGGACGATGGCAGCTTCAGTGCCCTGGGCTCCGATTCCATGCAGGCGCTCTGCGAGGAATATCGGCAGAACTGGGGACTCCGTGATATCCGCGCTATTCGCTCACGAGAGCGAGGCTACTTTTTCAGCGGCGACGCGGTCACCGATCGGCACCTCGTGTCGCCGGCAGAGGTCGAGACAGATCCACTCTACGTTGGCTTGCTCGCAAAGTACGGTCTGAAATATTTCGCCGCAGCAATGGTATCGCCCGATCCCCGCGTGGAGGTGGGCGTCGTTGTGCAGCGTGAAGCCGGCAAGCCGGAATTCACCGACGAAGAGCTGGCGTTGCTGACCAGATTCGGTCCCCATATCGAGCGCTCGCTTCGCCTGAGCATCCGCCTTATGGATGCAGAGCTTGGCAGGGTGGAGCTTGGTACGGCCCTTGAACGCGTAGGCATCGGGGTTTTTATCCTCGATTCGCTGGCGCGCGTGTTGTTCTCGAATCCCGCTGCCCAGGCGAGGTTGGGCGATGGTCTCAATCTCGCCGGCGACAAGCTGGTCGTGGGGGCTTCGCCGATCAGCCTGCAGGGGCCGGGGAGATTGGCTAGCCTCGCGGATTATCGGAGAGACGATTGGTTGGCGAAGCACCGGCCGATACTAGTCCATCGCAAGTGTTCAATTCGCCCGCTGACGCTCTATGTTCTCCCGATCCCGGCCGGACAATGTGCGGTCACGAACTTTCTGACCCAGGCCCGGGCCATCGTGCTTCTGATTGATCCCGACAATGATCGTCCGACCGAGCCTGCCTTGATCAGGGATGTTTTGGGCCTGACCATGGGGGAGGCCCGGGTGGCCTCGCTGGTCGGTGCGGGCCTTTCGCCCCGTGAAGCGGCTGAACGGCTAGGTATTGCTGAGGAAACGGCGCGGACGATCCTGAAGCGGGTGTTTTCCAAGGTCGGGGTTTCCAGGCAAAGCGAACTGGCCGTGCTGCTGACGAGGTTCATCCTGAAATAGCCGGAGGCGGCTCGATTGGCCCGTCCCACCCACGGGCTAGCCGGGCCGCCGGGGAGCCCGGCCCGGGCCGAAACATGGTTCATCCGTACGATTCCCGAGGACAATGAAAAGGCCGGCTTTTGCCGGCCTTTTTGCTGCTTTGTTTCCTTGCTGCGGTGCAGGGACGTCGTTTGTTCATCTTTCCTTCAGCCAAAAAAGCGCTTCTGTTAAGAGAGCTTAGACCGGTGGTCCCGACACGGGGGGCGGCCGGAGACCACGGACCTGACATGCTTGACCTCGCAATCGTAGGCGGCGGCCCCGGCGGGCTGATGAGCGCCTGGTATTTGAAGCGCAAACTCGGCGATCTCTGCCGCATCACCATCTATGAGGCGTCCGACCGGCTCGGCGGCAAGATCGTCACGCGGAAGTTCGATTCGGCGCCTGCGATGTACGAGGCGGGCGTTGCCGAGATCTACGATTACTCGATGACCGGACCGGATCCATTGCGGGAACTGATCCAGCATTTCGGGCTTCAGACCATTCCCATGGACGCCGAGCAGGTCCAGTTCGGCGGCGAGCTCCTGAACGACGTACCCGGCGTGCGCCGCAAATACGGCGCCAAGACCGCGGCTGCCATCGAAGCGTTCCGCAAGCGCTGCTCCGACATGATGTCGCCGATCGAATATTACGAAGGCGTCGGCGCGCACGACAACGAGCATCCCTGGGCCTACAAGACGGCCGAGCAGGTGCTCGACGAGGAGGTCGATGACGCGACCGCCAAGCGATTCTTCAAGGTGATGGCGCGCTCCGACATCGCGACGGAGAGCCACAACACCAACGGGCTCAATGCGCTCAAGAACTACCTGATGGATGTCGATGGCTATATCGGCCTCTACTCGATCCAGAACGGCAACGAGCAGCTCGTCGAGTGTCTCCAGTCGGAGGTCAACGCCGACATCCAGCTCAATCATCGCGTGCTCGCCGTCGGCAAGGCGCCGACGGGGCGCTACCAGCTCAAGATGATGAACGGCAAGGGGCCGGAGACGCGCGACTTCGACCTCGTGCTGGTCTGCCTGCCGCATTCCTGGCTCGCCACGCTTGGCTGGGAAGGCGAGCAGCTCCGCAAGTCGATGGTCAAGCACGTCTCCTATTTCGACCGTCCCGCGCATTACCTGCGCGTCTCGATCCTGTTCGACGCCCCGTTCTGGGGCGACAAGATCCCCGGCGCCTGGTTCATGTCGGAAGCCTTCGGCGGTTGCTGCGTCTACAACGAGGGCGCCCGCCACGACGTCGGCAAGCACGGCGTGTTGAACTGGCTCATTCCGGGCTCTGATGCGCTGGCCTTCGCCAATCTCTCCGACCAGGAGCTGATCGATGCCGCGCTGAAATCGCTGCCCGCCTCGCTCGGCGATGCGCGTGCGCATTTCATGGAGGGCAAGATCCACCGCTGGCTGTCTTCGGTGAACGCGTTGCCGGGCGGCTTGCCCGTGCGCGATGTCATGACCAATCACCGGCCCGAGCCGAAGGAGCATCCCGGCATCGTCGTGGTCGGCGACTATCTGTTCGATTCGACGCTGAACGGTCTGCTCGACTCCTCGGACGCTGCGACCGACATCATCCTGACCGAGATGATGCGCCTGCGTCGCGCGCGCAGCCAGAGCGAGACACCGCTGTCCGACAAGATCGACCGCGACTATTTCGACAACTATCGCGGTCAGGGTCCCTATGGCGAAGCGTGGCGCCAGTTCACCGACCCCGACTATCTGATGAAACTCATCGGCATCGTCTGGGGCAAGGCGAAGGGTGCCAAGCTGTTGGTGGCGGGCTCTGCCAGCGGCGAGCTCGTCGGCGCGCTGCGCGAGCGCGGGATCGACGCCTTCGGCATCGAGAACAACCGCACCATCCATGCCAGGACGCCGAAGGCGCTCAAGAAATACAACAAGCTCGGTTCGATCGCTGACATGCCGTTCAAGGACGGCGCGTTCGATTTCGTATTCGAGACCAGCCTTTGCCACCTCTCCGAGAAGCAGGTCGTCCGCGCGATCCGCGAATTGAACCGCGTGGTCAAGACGGGCCTGGTGTTCGGCTCGATCACCTCCGACATGGCGCCTGGCCTGATTGATCGCTACGACCTCCTGCGCGGGGTCAAGAAGCTCGGCACCTGGTGGGAATGGTCGGAATTGTTCTTCGGCAACGGGTTCGACCTGTCGATGCACCGCAACGACTGCACCGATGCGCTGTGGGCGGCGACGCTCGCCGCCAACAAGGGGCCGGGGCAGTGGTACGCCGACGCCGACAGCTTGCGCTATTCCTTCTTCGACAAGGTCGAGGACGACGAATAGCTGCCTCGCGAATTCGCCAATTGCTTTGCCGAATTGATCCTGATCGCATAGAATCGGTGCAATAGCGGTTCTCCGCTGTTTTCCTGATTTTCTGCGGTCATGCCGGCCGTCAGCATCGGTTGGTTTCATGGCATCCAGGCCTCTCTCGCCCGACAAACAGAAGCTCGCCGCGGAAGAAGCGACCGAGCTTGAGGACAAGCTCGCATCCGCCGTCAAGCCGGACCTGGAAGACGATGAGGATGACGAGGAGGAGGACGACGAGCTTCCGGAGCTCGATGACGACGATGAGGACGAGGACCTCGTTGTCTTCACGGCGCGCGAAGCCGCCGGCGCGCTCGCAACCATCCTGGGCTTCGTCAAGCCCTACCTCTCCAACTACAAGCGGATCCTGGCCTTCGTATCGTTCGGCGTGCTGATCGAGACGCTCTTCAACGTCATCATGCCGCTCAGCCTGAAGTTCCTGATCGACGACGCGCTCGGCGAGGAGGACTTTCAGGCTCTCTACAAGATCCTCGGCGTGCTCGCGGTCGCCGGCATCTTCACCTCGATCGTCGCAGTCTGGTACGAGCGCTGGGACGCGCGGCTGGCAGCCTGCATCATCTCCGACGTGCGCAAGCGGCTGTTCGAGCACGTGCAGAGCCTGCCGGCGGCCTATTTCGGTCGCACCAAGCGCGGCGAGATCCTGTCACGCTTCTCCGTCGATCTCTCGGCCTTCGAAGGCTCGGTCAAGACATTTGTCAACAGCGCTGCACTGCCGTTCATGGAGCTGATAGCCGGCATCATCCTGTTGCTGTTCCTGAACTGGCAGCTCGCCGTGGTCGCGCTGCTGGTGTTTCCGATCACGCTGATCGGACCGCGCATCCTCACGCCGAAGGCGGTGCAGGCAAATTACGAGCAGAAGCTCAACGAAAGCGGGCTGCTCGGCATGGTGCAGGAGAACGTGGCGGCGCAGGCCGTGATCAAGGCGTTCAGCCTGCAGCGCAAGATGTTCGGCTTCTTCGCCTTCCGCAACGACGAGACCCGCAACAGGATCGCGTCAGCCGCATTCCTGTCGACCATGGTGGAGCGGACGGTCACGATCTCGGTCCTGCTCCTGCACCTCGTGGTGCTCGCGATCGGTGCGTATCTTGCGACCAAGGGGCAGATCACCATCGGCACCTTCGTCACCTTCGAGAGCGCGTTCTGGGAGGTCTCCTACAACATCGCCCATGTGATGCACTTCATCCCGGTGTCGATCTCCTCGGCCGCTGCCGTGCGCCATATCCAGGAGCTGCTGGACGAACCGACGCGCGGCGCCGATCGTCCCGGCGCGCCGGATCTGCCGCGCATCACCAACGATATCACTTTCGACCATGTCACCTTCCAGTACGAAGGCAGCCAGACGCCGGTGCTGGACAATCTCAGCCTCAAGCTCAAGGTCGGCAAGAGCATCGCGATCGTCGGGCCCAGCGGCTCCGGCAAGAGCACGCTGCTCAATCTGGTCCTGCGCCTCTACGTTCCCGACGAAGGTCGCGTCACCATCGACGGCGTCGATGTGCGGAAAGTGACGCTGGATTCGCTGCGCCGGAGCATGGCCGTGGTGTTCCAGGAGAACATGCTGTTCAACATGTCGATCCGCGAGAACATCCGGCTCGGCAAGGAGGGCGCCACCGACGAGGAGGTGGCGGAGGCCGCCAAGAAGGCCGAGATCCACCGCTATATCATGAGCCTGCCGCAGAAATACGACACGCCGGTCGGCGAACGCGGCGATACGCTGTCGGGCGGCCAGCGCCAGCGCCTCGCGATCGCACGCGCCATCATACGCAATCCATCGGTGCTGCTGCTCGACGAGGCGACCTCGGCGCTCGACCAGACGACTGAGGCTGCGATCAACCGCACGCTGCTCAAGGTCGCCAAGGGCCGCACCATGATCTGGTCGACCCACCGTCTGACCTCTGTCGTCGAGATGGACGAGATCATCGTGATTTCAGGCGGCCGCGCCATCGAGCGCGGCTCGCATGCCGAGCTGCTCGCCAAGAACGGTACCTATCGCAAGCTGTGGGACGACCAGATCCACCAGCCGCATGGCGGCGCGGCTCAGGTCGATGACGACGACAGCGACGACGATGATGATGAAGACGAGGACGACGAGGAGGATGACGACGAGGAGTGACCGAGGATGTTCGGCTCGAGGTGGACCAGTCGCGCCGCCCGGCGGACCGCACCTTGGGCAAACCAGGCCACGAAGCGCGCCCAGCGCTGCGCTCTCCAGTAGGGGCTCGTTGCGAGCGACACTTCACGGAAGTCGAATGCCTTGGCGGCCGACCAGGCATCGCAGGCCCGCTTGATCGGGTCGTCGTAGAAGGCAGCGATCTTGTCCTCGTCCATGCCCTCGGTCGCAAGCCAGGCCGGGATGTGCACTCCGCAGAGCCGTTCAACGTCGGTGAACACCTTGTCGCTGCCGGTGCCGGCGACAGGGCAGGAGGTCGCGAAGGCGTCGCCGATCAACACGATGCCGGCCTGGCGGCAGGCCCGATGCACATAAAGATCGACGGGACGAATCTTGATCTCGCTCGCGATATCGAAGGCGCCGGTGATGCGCGAGAGGCGCGGCAGGGCGGCGTTCAGGGTCGCGACCGGTGCCCGCCGCAGATCGCGCAGCCAAGGATCGTCGAAGGCGCGGTAGACGAACAGGTTTGCCCGCATCCGCGTGCCGATCGGAAACAGCGTGATGTAGGGGATGCGGTCGCCGGGCCGCTCGGAGAAATACGTCATCGCGGGAAAATCAAATGCGGTTCGCCCGAGCGGCACGACGTCGAATCCGACCGAGATTGAATGGCAGGCGCTGATGATCTCGCGTTCGATGCCGAGCTGGTGGCGCAGGCCGACGTTCAATCCATTGGCGAGCACGACGAGGCGGGCGGAGACGACTTCGTTATTGGAAAGCGTGATCTTCTGCCGGTCAGGGCTCGTCGCGATCGATAGCGCCTTGGCGCAGACCCGCTCGACCGTGTCGGGGATTTCCGCGCGGATCGCGTTGACGAAGGCCTCGTAGCGGAAGCCGAACTGCTGGCTCGGCGCCTTGTCGAGCAGGTGGCCGAATCGCGCGATCCAGTTCTCGCCGCAAAATGTCGTACGGCGCAGCACTGATTCTGCGATTCCGGTCCGCCGGAAGCGCTCGAGTTGGACGTCACCGCTGATTTTCTCGACCCGGAAGTCCGGCGGATACTCGGTGTGGGGGTCGATGAAGATGGTCTGGACGCCGGCGCGACCCAGCATTGCGGCGGCGGCGGAGCCGGCCATACCCCCGCCGATGATCGCAATATCGGTATACAGCATGGGTATTTCTCCGCCCGGCGCGGCACCCTGCCGCAGGAACAGGAAAGAAAACCTTAGCGCGCGCCATAAAAGTATATTGTATCCGGGTACAAATAGGGTCTGGGGCTAGCGGATCGCGGCGCGGGAACCTACATCACGGAGGCGGCGAGGGCGCCGAACGAGCCAATTCTTTAAGCGCGAGAAGCTCTTCGCTTGCTGTGTTTCACCTTGACTCAGGTGATTCCCACTTATAGAAAGCGCGTCACTTAACGACAGGCGGTGAGCATCGCCAACGTCGGAACGGGCCACCCGCGTGATCCCATTGGGATCGTAAAGTGGGCACCAACCTCGACGAATGCCGCTCAAACGCTGTCGATCATAGCTAGGCAATGCCAGTGCGATTTTAGTTCTCTAGAGCTCGTTCTCTTGAGATCAAACTCGGATGCATGACCTCGGTACGCGGCCGTCGGCTTTATGCTGATCGGTTCAAAGACTGCGGTCCTCTGTGGCGTCGAAGCGCTTTCCGCTCGTTGATGGAGCGGTTGGCGCGATTTCGCTTTGTGCGGATCGTTCCGTGCTAAGCGGCCCCATCGGGCGGGTAGTCCGGAAGAAGAATTTGCGGGCCTGAAAGGGACCGCGGCAGAAAAAGGGTGAAGGCCAGGATGCCGACGATCAACCAGCTGATCGCACAACCGCGTGAAGTGCAGAAGTCGCGCAAGAAGGTGCCGGCGCTGCAGCAGTCGCCGCAGAAGCGCGGCGTGTGCACGCGCGTCTACACCACGACGCCGAAGAAGCCGAACTCGGCGCTTCGTAAGGTCGCCAAGGTGCGTCTGACCAATGGTTTCGAGGTGATCGGCTACATCCCTGGTGAGGGCCATAACCTCCAGGAGCACTCGGTGGTCATGATCCGCGGCGGCCGCGTCAAGGACTTGCCCGGCGTGCGCTACCACATCCTCCGCGGCGTGCTGGATACCCAGGGCGTCAAGAACCGTAAGCAGCGTCGTTCGAAATACGGCGCGAAGCGTCCGAAGTAAGCGGGAACCTCTTCCATGTCTCGTCGCCACTCAGCGGAAAAGCGCGAAGTTCTGCCGGATCCCAAGTTCGGGAACATCGTGATCACGAAGTTCATGAACTCGGTGATGTACGCCGGCAAGAAGTCGGTCGCCGAAGGCATCGTCTACGGTGCGCTCGGCATCATCGAAACCAAGACCAAGCAGAACCCGCTCGGCGTGTTCGAGCAGGCGCTTGAGAACGTGATGCCCACGATCGAAGTGCGCTCCCGCCGCGTCGGCGGTGCGACCTATCAGGTTCCGGTTGAGGTCCGCTCGACCCGCCGGCAGGCGCTGGGCATCCGCTGGCTGATCGCCGCGGCCCGCGAGCGCAACGAGAAGACGATGACCGAGCGGCTCTCGGCGGAGCTCTTGGACGCATCGAATAACCGGGGGAACGCCGTCAAGAAGCGTGAAGACGTGCACCGGATGGCCGAAGCCAACCGTGCCTTCTCGCATTATCGCTGGTAACGGCGACACCTAACGGACTCGCAAGGAACGACCCATGCCCCGCCAACATGCCATCGAGGACTACCGTAACTTCGGTATCATGGCGCATATCGACGCCGGCAAGACCACGACGACCGAGCGCATCCTCTATTACACCGGCAAGAGCCACAAGATCGGCGAAGTGCACGAAGGTGCCGCGACGATGGACTGGATGGAGCAGGAGCAGGAGCGTGGCATCACGATCACCTCGGCTGCGACCACGGCGTTCTGGGCCGGCAAGCGTCTGAACATCATCGACACGCCCGGCCACGTCGACTTTACCATCGAGGTCGAGCGTTCGCTTCGCGTGCTCGACGGCGCCGTCTGCGTGCTCGACTCGAACCAGGGCGTCGAGCCCCAGACCGAGACGGTCTGGCGCCAGGGCGACAAGTACAAGGTTCCGCGCATCGTCTTCGCCAACAAGATGGACAAGATCGGCGCGGACTTCTTCAAGTGTCTGTCCGACATCGTCGACCGCCTCGGCGCCAAGCCCGTTGCGATCCAGCTTCCGATCGGTGCCGAGAACAACTTCAAGGGTCTCGTCGACCTCGTGAAGATGAAGGGCGTCGTCTGGAACGATGAAGCGCTCGGCGCGAAGTTCGACTATGTCGACATTCCGGAAGACCTCGTCGACCAGGCCAAGGAATACCGCGAGAAGATGGTGGAAGCCGCCGTCGAGCTCGACGACGATGCCATGGCCGCCTATCTCGATGGCAAGGAGCCGGACGAAGCGACGCTGAAGCGGCTGATCCGCAAGGCCGTGCTCACCGGCGCTTTCTATCCCGTGCTGTGCGGCTCGGCGTTCAAGAACAAGGGCGTGCAGCCGCTGCTCGACGCCGTCGTCGACTATTTGCCGTCGCCGCTCGACGTGCCCGCGATCAAGGGCACCGACGACAAGGGCAACGAAGTCGTGCGCAAGGCGGACGACAAGGAGCCGCTCGCGCTGCTCGCGTTCAAGATCATGGACGACCCGTTCGTCGGCACCATCACCTTCTGCCGCATCTATTCGGGCATTCTGTCGTCGGGCACCGGCGTCGTGAACTCGACCCGCGAGAAGAAGGAGCGCATCGGGCGCATGCTGCTGATGCATGCGAACAACCGCGAGGACATCAAGGAAGCCTATGCCGGCGACATCGTCGCGCTGGCCGGCCTGAAGGAAGCGCGCACCGGTGACACACTGTGCGATCCCGACAAGCAGGTGATTCTGGAAAAGATGGAATTCCCCGAGCCGGTCATCGAGATCGCGATCGAGCCGAAGTCCAAGGCCGACCAGGAGAAGCTGGGCGTGGCGCTGGCCAAGCTCGCCGCGGAGGATCCGTCCTTCCGCGTGTCGACCGACCACGAGTCCGGCCAGACCATCCTCAAGGGCATGGGCGAGCTCCATCTCGACATCAAGGTCGACATCCTCAAGCGCACCTACAAGGTCGATGCCAACATCGGCGCGCCGCAGGTGGCATTCCGTGAGCGCATCACCAGGAAGGTGGAGCACAGCTACACTCACAAGAAGCAGACCGGCGGTACCGGCCAGTTCGCGGCCGTGTCGTTCATCGTCGAGCCTAACGAAGCCGGCAAGGGCTTCGAGTTCGAATCGAAGATCGTCGGCGGCGCGGTGCCGAAGGAATACATCCCCGGCGTCGAGAAGGGCCTCGAGAGCGTGCTCTCCTCCGGCGTGGTCGCGGGCTTCCCCGTGGTCGACGTCAAGGTGCAGCTCGTCGACGGTAAGTACCACGACGTCGACTCGTCGGCGCTCGCCTTCGAAATCGCTTCGCGCGCCTGCTTCCGTGAAGCGCTGCAGATGGGCAAGTCCGTCCTGCTCGAGCCGATCATGAAGGTCGAGGTGGTGACCCCGGAAGACTATACCGGCTCGGTCATCGGCGACCTGAACTCCCGGCGCGGTCAGATCCAGGGTCAAGACATGCGCGGCAACGCCAACGTCATCAACGCGATGGTGCCGCTCATGAACATGTTCGGTTACGTGAATAACCTGCGCTCGATGAGCCAGGGTCGCGCGACCTTCACCATGCAGTTCGACCACTACGCAGAAGCGCCGGCCAACGTGTCGGCAGAAGTCCAGAAGAAGTTTGCCTGATTGTCGTCGGTCTCGAGCTGACGATTGAACGGAGAGTCAAATGGCCAAAGCAAAGTTTGAACGTAACAAGCCCCACTGCAACATCGGCACCATCGGTCACGTCGACCATGGCAAGACGTCGCTGACCGCGGCGATCACCAAGATCCTCGCTGAAACCGGTGGTGCGACGTTCACGGCGTACGACCAGATCGACAAGGCGCCGGAAGAGAAGGCGCGCGGCATCACCATCTCGACCGCGCACGTCGAGTACGAGACCAAGAACCGCCACTACGCGCACGTCGACTGCCCCGGCCACGCCGACTACGTGAAGAACATGATCACCGGCGCTGCCCAGATGGACGGCGCGATCCTGGTCGTGTCGGCCGCTGACGGCCCGATGCCGCAGACCCGCGAGCACATCCTGCTCGCCCGCCAGGTCGGCGTGCCCGCGCTCGTCGTGTTCCTCAACAAGTGCGATATGGTCGACGATCCGGAGCTGCTCGAGCTCGTCGAGCTCGAAGTCCGCGAGCTGCTCTCGAAGTATGAATTCCCCGGCGACAAGATCCCGATCGTCAAGGGCTCGGCGCTGGCCGCTCTCGAAGACTCCGACAAGAAGCTCGGCCACGAGGCCATCCTCGAGCTGATGCGCAACGTCGACGAGTACATCCCGCAGCCGGAGCGTCCGATCGACCAGCCGTTCCTGATGCCGGTGGAAGACGTGTTCTCGATCTCGGGTCGCGGCACCGTGGTGACCGGCCGTGTCGAGCGCGGCATCGTCAAGGTCGGCGACGAAATCGAGATCGTCGGTCTGCGTGCGACCACCAAGACCACCGTCACCGGCGTCGAAATGTTCCGCAAGCTGCTCGACCAGGGCCAGGCCGGCGACAACATCGGCGCGCTGCTCCGCGGCACCAAGCGCGAGGAAGTCGAGCGCGGCCAGGTGCTCTGCAAGCCCGGTTCGGTCAAGCCGCACACCAAGTTCAAGGCTGAGGCCTACATCCTCACCAAGGACGAGGGCGGTCGCCACACCCCGTTCTTCACCAACTACCGTCCGCAGTTCTACTTCCGCACCACCGACGTGACCGGTGTCGTGCACCTGCCGGAAGGCACCGAGATGGTGATGCCGGGCGACAACATCGCGATGGAAGTGCACCTGATCGTGCCGATCGCGATGGAAGAGAAGCTCCGCTTCGCGATCCGCGAAGGCGGCCGTACCGTCGGCGCCGGCGTCGTCGCCTCGATCATCGAATAATTACGCGAATAGGGAATGGCGAATGGCGAGTAGATCTCTACTCGCTACTCGCTACTCGCCACTCACCTGAGAAGAAAGACCACGGCAATGAACGGCCAAAATATTCGCATTCGTCTCAAGGCGTTCGACCATCGTATTCTCGATACGTCGACCCGTGAGATCGTGAATACGGCGAAGCGCACCGGCGCGCAGGTTCGCGGACCCATTCCGCTGCCGACCCGCATCGAGAAGTTCACCGTCAACCGTTCGCCGCACGTCGACAAGAAGAGCCGCGAACAGTTCGAGATGCGCACCCACAAGCGTCTGCTCGACATCGTCGATCCGACCCCGCAGACCGTCGATGCTCTGATGAAGCTCGACCTGGCCGCCGGTGTCGACGTCGAGATCAAGCTCTAAGATTTTTGGATCCCGTTCGCGAAAGCGGACAGAAAGAACAGGAAGCAAGCCGATGCGCTCCGGAGTGATCGCACAAAAGGTCGGGATGACGCGGGTCTTCACGGAGGCCGGCGAACATATCCCCGTGACCGTGCTGAAGCTCGGCAATTGCCAGGTCGTAGGCCACCGCACCGAAGAGAAGAACGGTTACGTCGCGCTCCAGCTTGGCGCTGGCAGCCGCAAGACCGTGTACATGCCCAAGGCTGAGCGCGGTCAGTTCGCGGTCGCCAAGGTCGAGCCGAAGCGGCAGGTCGAGGAATTCCGCGTCACCGCGGATGCCATGATCCCGGTTGGCGCCGAGATCCAGGCCGATCACTTCGTCGTCGGCCAGTTCGTCGACGTCACCGGCACCTCGGTCGGTAAGGGCTTTGCCGGCGGTATGAAGCGCTGGAACTTCGGCGGTCTGCGCGCCACGCACGGTGTGTCGATCTCGCACCGCTCGATCGGTTCGACCGGTGGCCGTCAGGATCCCGGCAAGACCTGGAAGAACAAGAAGATGCCCGGCCACATGGGTGTCGATCGCATCACCACGCTCAACCTTCGCGTCGTCCAGACCGATGTCGAGCGCGGCCTGATCCTCGTCGAAGGCGCCGTTCCCGGCTCCAAGGGCGGCTGGATCCGCGTGCGCGACGCCGTCAAGAAGCCGCTGCCGAAGGAAGCTCCGAAGCCGGGCAAGTTCAAGGTTGCCGGCGGCGAAGCCGAGGCTGCGGCCCAGCAGGAGGGTGCGTGAGATGGAATTGAAAGTCACCACCCTTGAGGGCAAGGAAGCCGGTTCGGTCCAGCTCTCCGACGCCATTTTCGGCCTCGAGCCGCGCGAGGACATCATCGCGCGCTGCGTGAAGTGGCAGCTCGACAAGCGTCAGGCCGGCACCCACAAGGCCAAGGGCCGCGCCGAGATCTGGCGCACCGGCAAGAAGATGTACAAGCAGAAGGGCACCGGCGGTGCTCGTCACGGTTCGGCCCGCGTGCCGCAGTTTCGTGGCGGTGGCCGTGCATTCGGTCCGGTGGTGCGCTCGCACGCCTCCGATCTGCCGAAGAAGGTCCGCGCGCTGGCGCTGAAGCATGCGCTGTCGGCCAAGGCCAAGGACGGTGATCTCGTCGTTATCGAGAAGGCAGCGCTCGAGGCCGCCAAGACCAAGGCGCTGCTCGGCCACTTCTCGGGCCTGGGCCTGACCAACGCGCTGATCATCGACGGCGCCGAGCTCAACCAGGGCTTCGCCGCGGCGGCCCGCAACATCCCGAACATGGACGTGCTGCCGATCCAGGGCATCAACGTCTACGACATCCTGCGCCGTCAGAAGCTCGTTCTGACCAAGGCCGCCATCGATGCGCTGGAGGCGCGCTTCAAATGACGAAGAACATCGAGGCTCGCCACTACGACGTGATCCTGTCGCCGGTCGTGACCGAAAAGGCGACGATTGCCTCGGAGCACAACAAGGTTCTGTTCAAGGTGGCCGCCAAGGCGACCAAGCCGCAGATCAAGGAAGCGATCGAGAAGCTGTTCGACGTCAAGGTCAAGAGCGTCAACACGCTTGTCCGCAAGGGCAAGGTCAAGGCCTTCCGCGGCAATCTCGGCTCGCAGTCGAACACCAAGCGCGCGATCGTGACCCTCGAAGAGGGTCACCGGATCGACGTGACCACCGGTCTGTAAGGTCCTACGACGATGGCACTGAAGACATTCAATCCCACGACGCCGGGCCAGCGCCAGCTGGTGATGGTCGATCGTTCGGCCCTCTACAAGGGCAAGCCGGTCAAGGCGCTTACCGAAGGCAAGAAGTCCTCGGGCGGCCGCAACAACACCGGTCGCATCACCGTGCGCTTCCGCGGCGGCGGCCACAAGCAGACGCTGCGCACCGTCGACTTCAAGCGCGAAAAGATCGACGTTCCCGCGACCGTCGAACGGCTCGAGTACGACCCGAACCGCACCGGCTTCATCGCGCTGATCAAGTATCAGGACGGTGAGCAGGCCTACATCCTGGCGCCGCAGCGCTTGGCCGTGGGTGATACCATCATCGCGGGCAACTATGTCGACGTGAAGCCGGGCAACGTCATGCCGCTCGGCAACATGCCGGTCGGCACGATCATCCACAACATCGAGACCAAGATAGGCAAGGGTGGCCAGCTCGCGCGTTCGGCCGGCACCTACGCCCAGCTTGTCGGTCGCGACCAGGACTACGTGATCATCCGCCTGAACTCGGGCGAGCAGCGCCTGGTGCACGGTCGTTGCCGCGGCACGATCGGCGCGGTGTCGAACCCGGATCACATGAACACCTCGATCGGCAAGGCCGGCCGCAAGCGCTGGATGGGCCGTCGCCCGCACAACCGCGGTGTTGCCATGAACCCGATCGACCATCCGCACGGCGGTGGTGAAGGTCGTACCTCGGGCGGTCGCCACCCGGTCACCCCGTGGGGCAAGCCGACCAAGGGCAAGAAGACCCGCACCAACAAGTCGACCAACAAATTCATTCTCCTAAGCCGCCACAAGCGGAAGAAGTAAGGAACGCCGGACATGGTTCGTTCAGTCTGGAAAGGCCCGTTCGTCGAGGCGTCGCTGCTCAAGAAGGCAGATGCGGCGCGTGCGTCCGGCCGTCACGACGTCATCAAGATCTGGAGCCGTCGCTCGACCATCCTGCCGCAGTTCGTCGGCCTGACCTTCGGCGTCTACAACGGTCAGAAGCACGTGCCGGTGGCGGTCAACGAGGAAATGGTCGGTCACAAGTTCGGCGAGTTCTCGCCGACGCGGACCTTCCATGGCCACTCCGGCGACAAGAAAGCCAAGAAGGCTTGAGGATTAAGTCATGAGCAAACCTAAGCGCGAACGGAGCCTCGCCGACAACGAGGCCAAGGCGGTCGCCCGGATGCTGCGGGTGAGCCCGCAGAAGCTCAACCTGGTGGCCCAGCTCATTCGCGGCCGCAAGGCGTCTGCTGCGCTCGCCGATTTGCAGTTTTCGCGCAAGCGGATCGCTGTCGACGTGAAGAAGTGCCTGGAATCGGCTATCGCCAACGCCGAGAACAATCACGATCTCGACGTCGACGATCTCGTCGTGGCGCAGGCCTTCGTCGGCAACGGGCTGGTGATGAAGCGCTTTGCCGCCCGCGGCCGTGGTCGCTCGGGCCGTGTCTACAAACCATTTTCGCAGCTGACGATCATCGTTCGTCAGGTCGAAGCCGAAGCGGCCGCTTAAGGACGCAGGAGAAAACGATGGGTCAAAAGATCAATCCGATCGGTCTGCGTCTCGGCATCAACCGGACCTGGGATTCCCGCTGGTTCGCCGGCAAGCAGGAATACGGCAAGCTGCTGCACGAGGACGTCAAGATCCGCGAGATCCTGCACAAGGAGCTCAAGCAGGCGGCCGTCGCCCGCATCGTGATCGAGCGTCCGCACAAGAAGTGCCGCGTCACCATCCACTCGGCTCGTCCGGGCGTGGTGATCGGCAAGAAGGGCGCCGACATCGACAAGCTGCGCAAGAAGGTGGCCGACATCACCTCGTCGGACGTCGTGATCAACATCGTCGAGATCCGCAAGCCGGAGCTCGATGCGACGCTGGTCGCCGAATCGATCGCGCAGCAGCTCGAGCGCCGCGTTGCGTTCCGTCGCGCCATGAAGCGCGCCGTGCAGTCGGCGATGCGTCTCGGCGCGGAGGGCATCCGCATCAACTGCTCGGGTCGTCTGGGCGGTGCGGAAATCGCGCGCATGGAGTGGTACCGCGAAGGTCGCGTGCCGCTGCACACGCTGCGCGCTGACATCGACTACGGCGTCGCGACCGCGTTCACGACCTTCGGCACCTGCGGCGTCAAGGTCTGGATCTTCAAGGGCGAGATCCTCGAGCACGATCCGATGGCCCAGGACAAGAGAATGGCCGAAGGCGAGGGTGGTGGCAGCGGTGGCGGCCGGCAGCGTCGCGACGCTGCGGCCTGAGCCAGCACAGAATTTGAGGGCTTAAAGCCATGATGCAACCTAAGAAAACGAAGTTCCGGAAGGCGCATAAGGGCCGCATCCACGGCGTTGCGTCTTCGGGCGCGACGTTGGCGTTCGGCCAGTTCGGGCTGAAGGCAACCGAGCCTGAGCGCGTCACCGCGCGCCAGATCGAGGCCGCCCGCCGCGCGCTGACCCGCCACATGAAGCGCGCCGGCCGCGTCTGGATCCGCGTATTCCCCGACGTTCCCGTGTCGAAGAAGCCGGCCGAAGTCCGCATGGGCTCCGGCAAGGGCTCGCCGGAATTGTGGGTCGTGCGCGTCAAGCCCGGCCGGGTGCTGTTCGAGATCGACGGCGTCAACAACCAGACCGCGCGCGAGGCGCTGACTTTGGCTGCCGCCAAGCTGCCGATCAAGACGCGCTTCGTCGAGCGCATTGCGGAGTAATGGCCATGGCCCAGATGAAGATCGAAGACATCCGCGCGATGAGCCCCGACCAGCAGGATGACGCCGTCCTGAACCTGAAGAAGGAGCGCTTCAACCTGCGCTTCCAGCGTGCCACCGGGCAGCTCGAGAACACCTCGCGCCTGCGCGAGGCTCGCCGTGACATCGCCCGGATCAAGACCGTCGCCGCGCAGCAGCGCGCGAAGAAGAAGTAAGAGGCTTACGAAGATGCCGAAACGTACTTTGCAGGGCGTGGTCGTCAGCGACAAGCAAGCCAAGACCATCGTGGTGCGCGTCGATCGCCGCTTCACGCACCCGATCTACAAGAAGACGATCCGCCGTTCGAAGAACTATCACGCGCACGACGAGAACAACCAGTTCAAGCCGGGCGACGTGGTGTGGATCGAGGAATCGAAGCCGATTTCGAAGTTGAAGCGCTGGGTCGTGATCCGGGGCGAACACAAGAAAAGCGCCTGAGCTGCCGGCACTTAGCCGACTGACTTCAGGGAAATGTTGAGCGCTGGCCAGGCTGGCGCAAAAGAGAAAGAGGACGAGGTGCATCAATGATTCAGATGCAGACCAACCTCGACGTGGCCGACAATTCTGGCGCACGCCGTGTCATGTGTATCAAGGTGCTCGGAGGCTCCAAGCGCCGCTACGCCACCATCGGCGACATCATCGTCGTATCGATCAAGGAAGCGATTCCGCGTGGCAAGGTGAAGAAGGGCGACGTGATGAAGGCCGTCGTGGTGCGTGTCCGCAAGGACATCCGCCGCCCCGACGGTTCGGTCATCCGCTTCGACCGCAACGCCGCCGTCCTGATCAACAACCAGGCCGAGCCGGTCGGTACCCGTATCTTCGGGCCGGTGCCGCGCGAGTTGCGCGCCAAGAACCACATGAAGATCATTTCGCTCGCGCCGGAGGTGCTGTGATGGCTGCGAAGATCCGCAAGGGCGACAAGGTCGTCGTGCTGACCGGCCGCGACAAGGGTCGCACCGGGGAGGTGTTCGAGGTGCGTCCGGACGCCGGCACGGCGCTGGTGCGTGGCATCAACATGGTCAAGCGCCACCAGAAGCAGACCCAGAACCAGGAGGGCGGCATCATCTCGAAAGAGTCGCCGATCCAACTGTCCAATATCGCGTATCTCGGCAAGGACGGAAAGCCGACGCGCATCGGATTCAAGATTCAGGCGGACGGCAAGAAGGTCCGCATCGCCAAGAGCTCGGGAGCTGAGATCGATGGCTGAGACAGCTTACGTGCCGCGCCTGCGCGCGGAATATGACGCGAAGATCCGCGTCGCCCTGACCGAGAAGTTCGGCTACGAGAACGTCATGCAGGTTCCGCGGCTGGACAAGGTCGTGCTGAACATGGGCGTCGGCGATTCCGTCAACGACCGCAAGAAGGCCGAGAACGCCGCTGCCGAATTGACCCAGATCGCCGGCCAGAAGGCGATCGTGACCTATTCGCGCATCGCGATCGCGACCTTCAAGCTGCGTGAGAACCAGCCGATCGGCTGCAAGGTCACGCTGCGCAAGGCCCGCATGTACGAGTTCATCGATCGCCTGGTGACGGTCGCGCTGCCGCGCGTCCGCGACTTCCGCGGCCTGAACCCGAAGAGCTTCGACGGCCGCGGCAACTACTCGCTCGGCATCAAGGAGCACATCATTTTCCCCGAGATCGACTTCGACAAGGTCACGGAAGCCCGCGGTATGGACATCACCGTCTGCACCACGGCCAAGACCGACGAAGAGGCGAGGGCCTTGTTGACCGCTTTCAATTTCCCGTTCCGGCAGTGAGACGCTGACCAAAAGCCTCTCAAACGCGGATACCCAGGAGCCAAGCATGGCAAAGAAGAGTTCAATCGAGAAGAACAACCGGCGCAAGCGGATGGTGAAGAACGCCGCCGCCAAGCGCGAGCGGTTGAAGGCGATCATCGCCGACAAGAAGCTCCCGATGGAGGAGCGCTTCGCTGCGACGTTGAAGCTGGCGGAAATGCCGCGCAACTCGTCGGCGACCCGCATCCGTCTGCGTTGCGAGCTGTCGGGCCGCCCGCGCTCGAACTATCGCAAGAACAAGCTGTCCCGTATCGCGCTGCGTGAACTTGGCTCCAAGGGCATGGTCCCGGGCCTCGTGAAGTCGAGCTGGTAAGGAGGGTCGTTTAGATGTCTACGCACGATCCAATCAGCGATCTGATCACCCGCATCCGCAATGCGCAGATGCGCTCCAAGACCAAGGTTTCCACGCCTGGCTCGAAGATGCGCGAGAATGTGCTCGAGGTGCTGAAGACCGAGGGCTACATCCGCGGCTATGCCACGCTTGAGCATTCCTCGGGCCGCAGCGAGATCGAGATCGAGCTGAAGTATTTCGACGGCGAGCCCGTCATCCGCGAAATCGAACGTGTCTCCAAGCCCGGGCGTCGCGTTTACGCCTCGGTGAAGAACCTGCCGCGGGTCAACAACGGGCTCGGCATTTCGGTGTTGTCGACGCCAAAGGGGATCATGGCCGACCACAGCGCGCGCGACGCGAATGTGGGCGGCGAAGTCCTCTTCACGGTGTTCTGAGAAGGATTTTCGATCCATGTCACGTGTTGGCAAAAAGCCTGTGACGGTGCCGTCGGGCGTTACCGCGACCGTCGATGGGCAGACCGTCAAGATGAAGGGGCCAAAGGGCCAGCTTCAGTTCGTCGTCCATGACGACGTCGAGGTGAAGCTCGAGAACGGCCAGGTCAAGGTCAAGCCGCGGCTCGACACCAATCGCGCGCGGGCGCTGTACGGCACCGCTCGCGCTCAGGTTGCGAACCTCGTCGAGGGCGTCACGAAGGGCTTCGAGAAGAAGCTCGAAATCACCGGTGTCGGTTACCGCGCCGCGATGCAGGGCAAGAACCTGCAGCTCGCGCTCGGCTACAGCCACGACGTGATCTATGCGATCCCGGAAGGGATCACGATCGCCGTGCCGAAGCCGACCGAGATCACGGTGTCGGGTAGTGATATCCAGCGCGTCGGCCAGGTCGCGGCCGAGATCCGCGGCTATCGCCCGCCGGAGCCCTACAAGGGCAAGGGCGTGAAGTATGTTGGCGAATTCATCTTCCGCAAGGAAGGCAAGAAGAAGTAACGGAGCCGGTCATGTCCAAAGCCAAGGTTACGAATGCCCGGCGCAAGCGGAGTGTGCGACTGAAGCTGCGCCGCTCCGGTGGCGGCCGTCCGCGCCTGTCGGTGTTCCGCTCGTCCAAGCACATCTACGCCCAGGTCATCGACGACCTGAAGGGCGAGACGCTGGCCTCTGCCTCATCGCTCGAGAAGTCGATGCGCGATGGCGGCAAGACCGGCGCCGACATCGATGCGGCGAAGGCGGTCGGTAAGTTGCTCGCCGAGCGCGCCGCGGAGAAGGGCGTCAAGGAAGTCGTGTTCGATCGCGGCAGCTATCTCTATCACGGGCGCGTCAAGGCTCTTGCCGATGCTGCGCGTGAGAGCGGCCTGAGCTTCTAACAGAATTTGAGGATTGAGGCGTAAGCCTCTGAAGGATTGGAAAAACCATGGCAGGTGAACGCGAACACCGCGGCGGACGTGAACGCAAGGAGCGCGAGGAGCGCGACAGCGAGTTCGTCGACAAGCTCGTCCACATCAACCGCGTCGCCAAGGTGGTCAAGGGCGGCAAGCGCTTCGGCTTCGCAGCGCTGGTCGTGATTGGCGACCAGAAGGGCCGTGCCGGCTTCGGTCACGGCAAGGCGCGCGAAGTGCCTGAGGCGATCCGGAAAGCGACCGAATCCGCCAAGCGCAACCTGACCCGCGTGTCGCTGCGCGAGGGCCGCACGCTCCATCACGACATCGCCGGCCGTCACGGCGCGGGCCGTGTCTACCTGCGTGCCGCCCCGGCCGGTACCGGCATCATCGCCGGCGGTCCGATGCGCGCCGTGTTCGAGACGCTGGGCGTCCAGGACGTAGTGGCGAAGTCGATCGGCTCGTCGAACCCCTACAACATGGTGCGCGCGACCTTCGATGCGTTGAAGCACCAGGATTCGCCGCGCTCGGTCGCGGCCCGCCGCAACATCAAGGTGTCCACCCTGCAGTCCCGTCGTATCGGCGGCGATGCCGAGGCGGCTGCCGACTAACGGAAGCTTTTCGGAGTTTTAAAAAATGGCCAAGGCCGCCAAGACGATCAAGATCGAGCAGATCGGCAGCGCGATCCGCCGCCATCACTCGCAGCGCTCGACGCTGATCGGGCTCAAGCTCAACAAGATCGGCCGTGTCGCCGAACTGCCGGACACCCCGGCGGTTCGTGGCATGATCGAGAAAGTTCACCATCTCGTCCGCATCGTCGACGGGAAGTAAGCAAGCGGCGCATGATCTCGAAAACTGGATACCGGTTTTCGGGTAGGATCATGCGCAAGAAACAAGGAGAAGGGCGATGAAGCTCAGCGATATCGCCGACAATCCCGGCTCGCGCAAGAAGCGCATGCGCGTCGGCCGCGGCATCGGTTCGGGCAAGGGCAAGCAGTCCGGCCGCGGCGGCAAAGGCCAGACCGCGCGTTCGGGCGTGCGCATCAAGGGTTTCGAAGGCGGCCAGATGCCGATGCATCGCCGTCTGCCCAAGCGTGGCTTCAACAACATCTTCCGCGTCGAGTTCGCCGAGATCAATCTCGATCGGCTCCAGGATGCCGTCGATGCCAAGAAGCTCGACACTGGCAGCGTCGTGAATGCCGAAGCGCTGGTGAAGGCCGGCGTGCTGCGCCGCTCCAAGGCTGGCGTCCGGCTGCTCGGCCGCGGCGAGCTCAAGGCCAAGCTCAACATCGAAGTGCACGGCGCCTCGAAGTCCGCGATCGCGGCGGTCGAGAAGGCCGGCGGCTCGGTGAAGATCCTCGCGCCTGCCACCGAAGAAGGTGAGGCGGCGTAACATCTGCGTCATTGGCCCGCGGCTCGCGGGCCTTTACGCATGCTGGACGATGGACTTATCGAAGCCGTGCACCAGATAATGTCCGGCGTCCGCCCAAGTAGCCCGGCCGCGGGTATGACGGCGCAGTAGGCGGCGGGAGAAAGCCCAACATGGTCTCAGCAGCGGAACAACTGGCAGCCAATCTCAATTTCGGCGCGCTCGCCAAGGCCGACGAACTGAAGAAGCGCATCTGGTTCACCCTGGGTGCGCTGCTCGTTTATCGGCTGGGCACCTACATCCCGCTGCCCGGTATCGATCCCAACATCTGGGAGCAGGTGTTCCGCTCGCAGGCGGGCGGCATCCTCGGCATGTTCAACATGTTCGCCGGCGGCGGTATCCACCGCATGGCGATCTTCGCACTGAACATCATGCCGTACATCTCGGCCTCGATCATCATCCAGCTCCTCACCACCGTCTCGCCGCAACTCGAGGCGCTGAAGAAGGAAGGCGAGGCGGGCCGCAAGACGCTGAACCAGTACACCCGCTACCTCACCGTGATCCTGGCCGCGTTCCAGTCCTATGGCATTGCGGTCGGTCTGGAAGGCGCCGGCAACGTCGTCAGCGACCCCGGCCTGTTCTTCCGTCTCTCCACCGCGATCACGCTCACCGGCGGCACCATGTTCCTGATGTGGCTGGGCGAGCAGGTGACTTCGCGCGGCATCGGCAACGGTATCTCGCTGATCATTCTGTCCGGCATCGTCGCCGAGCTGCCCTCGGCGCTCGCCAACATGCTCGAACTCGGCCGTCAGGGCGCGATGTCGACCGGCCTGATCCTGATCGTCATCATCATGGCGGTCGCCGTGATCGCCTTCATCGTGTTCATGGAGCGCGCGCAGCGCCGGCTCCTGATCCAGTATCCGAAGCGACAGGTCGGCAACAAGATGTTCGAGGGCCAGTCCTCGCATCTGCCGCTCAAGCTCAACACCTCGGGCGTCATCCCGCCGATCTTCGCGTCCTCGCTGCTCCTGCTGCCGACGACGGTTGCGAACTTCAACGCCGGCAAGGGACCGGAATGGTTCCAGTGGCTCACGACGCAGCTCGGCCACGGCCGGCCGCTGTTCCTGATCATGTACCTGGCGCTGATCGTGTTCTTCGCGTTCTTCTACACCGCGATCGTGTTCAACCCGACCGAGACCGCTGACAACCTGAAGAAGCACGGCGGCTTCATCCCGGGCATCCGTCCCGGCGAGCGCACCGCCGAATACATCGACTACGTGCTGTCGCGCATCACCGTCATCGGCGCGATCTACCTCGCGATTGTCTGTTTGATCCCGGAAATTCTGATTTCCTACGCCTCGGTGCCCTTCTACTTTGGTGGCACGTCGCTGTTGATCGTGGTCAGTGTCACCATGGACACGGTGGCGCAGGTTCAGGGTTACCTGCTGGCTCACCAGTATGAGGGGTTGATCCGGAAGTCGAAGCTACGCGGCCGCCGCAACAGGTAAGTTCGGACTTGCGTCCCGGTCGCCGTTGCGATCGGTGGCTGCTCCCCGTTCAGAACTATTCCGTTGGTAGCGTTGACGGGGGCGGCTCGAGCCGTCTACCTGACCGTGCAGACCGATTCCCAAAGCCTTCGTCGCTTGCGGCAAGGCGTCGCCGTGTCATTATGGGTGGTGGTACGGCGCTGATTGTGGTTTGCACTGGTCTCGATCTTCAAACACAGGTGCGCGACCTATCGCTCACCGATCCGGGGGGCGAACGCCGATGAGAATTATCCTTCTGGGACCGCCGGGGTCAGGCAAGGGGACCCAGGCGCAACGGCTGATCGAACGCTATGGCATCGTGCAGCTCTCGACCGGCGAGATGCTTCGCGCTGCGGTTGCGGCGGGAACGCCGGTCGGGCTGAAGGCAAAGGAGATCATGGCTGGCGGCGGCCTCGTGCCCGACGACGTCGTGGTCGGAATCATCGCCGACCGGATCGAGCAGCCCGATGCCAAGAAGGGTTTCATTCTCGACGGCTTCCCGCGCACCGTGCCGCAGGCTGAGGCGCTGGACGAGTTGTTGAAGCACAGGCACCTCAAGCTCGACGGCGTGATCGAGCTCAGGGTCAACGAAAGCGCACTGCTCGATCGGGTCGAGACCCGCGTCGCCCAGATGCGCGAACGCGGCGAGGAGGTCCGGGTTGACGACACCCCGGAGGTCCTGACCAAGCGACTCGCCAGCTACCGCAGCCAGACGGAACCGCTGATTCACTACTATTCCGAGCGGCGCAAGCTCTCGACCGTCGATGGCATGATGACCATCGAGGAGGTCAGCCGCGCCATCCACCGCCTTCTGCTGGCGCTGGGGGCGGTCGAGCCCAAGACCCACGCCAAAACCGCCCACGCCAAAACTGCCCACGCCAAGACCGCCCATGCCAAGACTGCGGTCGATACTGCGGCCCGGGTGGTTCCAGCCAGGAAGGGTGCGCAAAAGGCTACCAAAACGGTCAAAAAGCCCGCAAAAGTAGCCAAGAAGGCGGCCAAGTCCGCCAAGAAGGCCGCCAAAGGAACCAAGAAAGCCGCAAAAAAGACCGCCAAGACGACCGTCAAAAAGACCGCCAAAAAGGGTCCGAAGAAGGGTCAAAAAAAGGTCACGAAAAAGCGAGCTAAGCGCTAGCAGCGGTTGACGAAACCCCCCGGAATCCCTTAATAAGCCCCGCATCCAAGTCGGATAGTTTCAGACGATGCCGGGCCCCAGGAAGACCGGGGGTGGGCGTCGTGTTCGCGTTTGTGAACACCTGCCCGAGAAAGCAAGCACTTAAAGCCCGATTCCTGACGAGGGATCGGCAACAGGAGAGAAGGCCGTGGCCCGTATTGCCGGCGTAAACATTCCCACCAACAAGCGCGTGCTGATCGCGCTGCAGTACATCCATGGCATCGGCCCCAAGATCGCCGGTGACATCATGGAGAAGGTGAAGATCCCCGAGGATCGTCGCGTCAATCAGCTCAGTGACCAGGAAGTGCTCCAGATCCGCGAAGTCATCGACCGCGACTATCTCGTCGAGGGCGATTTGCGTCGCGAGGTCGGCATCAACATCAAGCGTCTGATGGACCTCGGCTGCTATCGCGGCCTGCGCCATCGTCGCGGCCTGCCGGTGCGCGGTCAGCGCACCCACACCAATGCGCGCACGCGCAAGGGCCCGGCCAAGGCAATCGCCGGCAAGAAGAAGTAATTCGACGCGAATGGCGAATAGGAAGTGGCGAATGATTGCATTCGCTACTCGCCATTCGCCACTCGCATTTTCACAGGTGTAGCCGCTGGCATTACGGCGGCGTTTGAGATCTCCAGGAAAGGTACTCTATGGGCAAGGAAGCCACCCGCGTTCGCCGTCGTGAGCGCAAGAACATCGCCTCCGGCGTTGCGCACGTGAACTCGTCGTTCAACAACACGACGATCACCATTACCGATGCGCAGGGCAACACGATCGCTTGGTCGTCGGCGGGCACCATGGGTTTCAAGGGATCGCGTAAGTCGACCCCGTATGCAGCGCAGGTCGCTGCGGAGGACGTTTCCAAGAAGGCGCAGGAACACGGCATGCGCACGCTGGAAGTCGAGGTCGCCGGTCCCGGTTCGGGCCGCGAGTCGGCGCTGCGCGCGTTGCAGGCTGCGGGCTTCACCGTCACCTCGATCCGCGACGTGACCACGATCCCGCACAATGGTTGCCGCCCGCGCAAGCGTAGGCGTGTTTGATACGAGGTCGCGGGCGCCGTCGTCGTCCGCGATGACTTTGCTTTGCGAAGCCGCAAGCGTGACTTGCGGCCTTTCTCCAACGCCAGTGTCGGCAATGGCAGACTGACTGGCCTGTATGGGTGAAACAGTGACGATCCAGAAAAATTGGCAAGAACTGATTCGGCCGAACAAGCTCCAGGTATCCCCGGGTAGCGATCCGGCCCGCTTTGCGACCATCGTCGCCGAGCCGCTCGAGCGTGGCTTCGGCCAGACACTCGGCAACGCGCTGCGCCGCATCCTGTTGTCGTCGCTTCAGGGCGCCGCCGTGCAGTCGGTGCACATCGACGGCGTGCTGCACGAGTTCTCCTCGATCGCGGGCGTCCGTGAGGACGTTACCGACATCGTCCTCAACATCAAGGACATCTCGATCAAGATGCAGGGCGAAGGCCCCAAGCGCATGGTCGTGAAGAAGCAGGGCCCGGGCGTGGTTACCGCCGGCGACATCCAGACCGTCGGCGACGTCACCGTGCTCAACCCGGACCTGCAGATCTGCACCCTCGACGACGGTGCCGAGATTCGCATGGAGTTCACGGTCTCGACCGGCAAGGGCTACGTGCCCGCCGAGCGTAACCGTCCCGAGGACGCGCCGATCGGCCTGATTCCGGTCGACAGCCTCTACTCGCCGGTTCGCAAGGTCTCCTACAAGGTCGAGAACACCCGCGAGGGCCAGATCCTCGACTATGACAAGCTGACCATGACGATCGAGACCAACGGCGCGATCACGCCGGATGACTCGGTGGCCTACGCTGCGCGCATCCTCCAGGATCAGCTCAACGTGTTCGTCAACTTCGAAGAGCCGCGCAAGGAAGTCGCCCAGGAGATCATCCCGGACCTCGCCTTCAACCCGGCCTTCCTCAAGAAGGTGGACGAGCTCGAGCTGTCGGTGCGTTCGGCCAACTGCCTGAAGAACGACAACATCGTCTACATCGGCGACCTCGTGCAGAAGAGCGAGGCGGAAATGCTCCGCACCCCGAACTTCGGCCGCAAGTCGCTGAACGAGATCAAGGAAGTGCTGGCCCAGATGGGTCTGCACCTCGGCATGGAAGTGCCGGGCTGGCCGCCGGAGAACATCGACGAGCTCGCCAAGCGCTTCGAAGATCACTACTGATCTGACTTCACCGTGACGGCCGGCGTCCCCGGCCGTCATTTTTATGGGCGAACGCAGGAAGCCCACCTGAGCAACTGGTCCGACGAACCGTCGCGGCAGTTCTAAAATAAGGAATAGTTACATGCGTCACGGCAAGGTTCATCGGAAGCTCAACCGCACGGCCGAGCACCGCAAGGCGATGTTCGCCAACATGGCGGCTTCGCTCATCAAGCACGAGCAGATCGTCACCACGCTGCCCAAGGCGAAGGAGCTGCGTCCGATCGTCGAGAAGCTCGTCACCCTCGGCAAGAAGGGCGGCCTCTCGCTCCGTCGTCAGGCGATCGCGGAGCTGCGCGACGTCGACATGGTCAAGAAACTCTTCGACACGCTCGCGACCCGCTACAAGGACCGCCAGGGCGGCTACACCCGCATCATCAAGGCCGGCTTCCGTTACGGCGACAACGCCGCGATGGCCGTGATCGAGTTCGTCGACCGCGACGTCGATGCCAAGGGCCAGGACTCCGGTCCGTCCCAGGCGAAGGAAGCCGAAGCGGCGTAAGCCTGTCGGCAGTTTAGAGTTTGAGAAAGCGGCGCTCTCGGGCGCCGCTTTTGTTTTGCGGGTAGAGAATTGTAGGGTGGGCAAAGCGAAGCGTGCCCACCACTTTGCGTGCCGCAGCAGAAGTGGTGGGCACGGCGCGAGAGCGCCTTTGCCCACCCTACAAAGCTTTGCCCATCCTACGGGAATGCCTTCCTCACGCATGAGTGAGTGCCAATTGCGGAGCCGCCGATGGCGCCCGACATTTCCATCGTCAACATCATTGCGTAGGGCATGATCCAGAAAAGTGCGCAGCGGTTTTCCGAGAAGATCATGCTCAACAAGAGGGTGCCGCATGCCCGCCTATGTTATCTCCGAGGTCGAGGTCCACGATAAGAGCGCCATGGAGGCCTATCGCACGCTCGCCGCAAAGACGATCGCACAATATGACGGCCGCTACCTCGTACGCGGCGGCGCCGCAGAGGTCGTGGAGGGCGGTCCGCCGGCCAGGACCATCATCATCGTCGAGTTTCCATCGATAGTGCGTGCGCGCCAATGGTACGCCTCGGTCGAATATGCCGAGGCGCTGAAGTTGCGGAGGACTGCGCTGGAGCGACGGCTGATATTTGTCGACGGCGTACCGCCTGGGTGAGGTCTTTCTGGTGCAACGAAGGGTTGCTATGCTCGCCCGGTTAGCCCAACCGGGAGAAGAGAATGCTTCAGTCGCGATTCAAGGTTTTCTGTTTCTTCGTTGCACTGGTGATCTTGTGGCCGCTTTCGCCGTCACACGCCGACCAGCCGTTTCAGCGGCTGCTGCCGCTCCTGGTCGACCTTGCCGGATGGGAAGGCAAGAAGCCGGATGGTATGTCGATGCAGATGTCCGATACGAGCATGACCACGGCGACGCGCGAATACACGCGCGGCTCGGCGCATCTGCAGGCCGCGGTCATGGTCGGGCAGGCGGCCACTGGAGCGCTGGCGCCGATCCAGAGCGGAATGAACATCCAGACTCCGGACGGTCATGTCATGTCCGCAACCATGCGCGGAATGCAGGTGCTCAAGAACTACAACAACCCGCAGAAATCAGGCACGCTCATCGTGGCGCTCGGCAAGGACGCGCTGTTCAATCTTTCCTTTGACGGCCTTACCGAGGAGGAGGGACTGGCGCTCGCCGAGAAATTCGACTGGAAGGCGCTCCAGACGGCCGCTCAGGCGAAGTGAGAGCGTAGAACGTAGCAATTGTAGCAATCGTAGGGTGGGCAAAGCGAAGCGTGCCCACACTTCTATCACGCACGTGGAGAGATGGTGGGTACGGCGCAAGAGCGCCTTTGCCCACCCTTCGCACCAACGATGTAACTACCATCCCTCCAGCACGATCTTGCCGCGCGACTTGCCGCTTTCGAGCAGCGCATGTGCGCGCTTGAGGTTCGTCGCGTTGATCGTGCCAAAGGTCTGATCGATCGTCGTGCGAAGCACGCCTTTGTCGATGAGGTCGGCGACGTCACCCAGCAGGTGATGCTGCGCGACCATGTCAGGCGTCTGGAACGAGGAGCGCGTGAACATCGATTCCCAGTGCACCGAAATTGCCTTGCCCTTGAACACGGCCATCGTGAATTCCGGGGGATCGTCGATCAGGCCGAACCTGCCTTGCGGCGCCATGAATTCGGCGATCGCCTTGTAGTGCTGGTCGGTGAAGGTGAGGCTTGCCACCACCGCGACCGGCGGCAGCTTGAGTTTCCCGATCTGCTCCTTCATCGGTTTGCCGTGATCGATCACAGCATGTGCGCCGAGATCGAGGCACCATTTCTGCGACTCCGGCCGCGTCGCGGTCGCGAGCACCGTGAGGCCGGTGAGGCGGCGCGCAAGCTGGATCAGGATCGAGCCGACGCCGCCTGCGCCGCCCGTGATCAGGAGCGTGCGCGGATCGACGCTCTTGCCAGGCACGGCGCCGAGGCGGTCGAACAGCAATTCCCACGCGGTGATGGAGGTGAGGGGAAGCGCGGCAGCCTGCGCGAATGAGAGCGATTTCGGCTTGAGGCCGACGATGCGCTCGTCGACCAGGTGGAATTCGGCATTGGTGCCCTGGCGCAGGATCGAGCCGGCGTAAAACACCTCGTCGCCCGGCTTGAACAGCGTGGCATCAGGCCCGACCGCATCGATCACGCCGGCCGCGTCGTAGCCCAAAATCTTGACCTCGCCTTCGGGCGGGGCAGCGCGCTTGCGCACCTTGAAGTCGACCGGATTGGCCGAGATCGCCTTTACCGCGACGCGGATGTCGCGCCCCTTCGGCTCCGGCTTTGCGGTTTCGAAATCGATCAGGGAATCCTGATCCTCGATCGGAAGCGATTTTTTGTAGCCGACGGCCTTCATGTCTCAAGTCTCCATCAGAAGGTGAGATCGCCAGGTTAAGTGTCCGGGTAGCTCCGATTTTGCAAGTACTGTAAAAATGGGGATATAGTCCCTGTTTGGATACTATTGGGAAAACACGCATGAAACGGCGCAATTTTGCCCGGCGGCCGGGGTGCTCGGTCGAGGCCACGCTCGACCTGATCGACGGCAAATGGAAGGGCGTGATCCTCTATCACCTCCAGGGCGGCACGCAGCGCTTCGGCGAATTGCGTCGCCTGATGCCCGGCATCACCCAGCGCATGCTGACCAAACAGCTTCGCGCGCTGGAGGAGGACAAGCTCGTCATCCGCAAGGTCTATGCGGAAGTGCCGCCGCGGGTGGAATACTGTCTCTCCGAGCTCGGCGAGAGCCTGCGGCCGGTGATCGATATCCTGAAAGCCTGGGGTGAAAGCCACCAGGAACGGCTGTCCTGCGCGCCGCCGCCGGTGGTCGTGAGGAAGGCGAAGCGCGCAGCGTAAGTGTCCGGGAGCGGACGTGCCGCTCCCGGAAGGGTCGTATCAGAACGCGACCTGGGTCCGCATCGCAATCGCGTCGAACTTCGAGCCCGCATTCGCCGCAGAGGTGGAGCTCACCTGCTTGGAGATGTCGCCATGCAGGTAGTCCAGCATGAAGCGGATGTTGCCGTTGACGTACCAGTTCAGCGCGGCAGTGTAGATGGTTTGCCGTCCACCCGCGATGCCGGCCGCAGTTGCGAGCTGATCGTTCAGGTTCATCGTGCTCACGCGTGCGGCGATTTCCCAGGCACCCCACCCGCCACCGGTGAGTGAGAACGGATTCGCCGGCTTGATGCCGCCGTAGGAGGCCGTCGCCGGATTGTAGGCACGCGTCTCGCCGGTGAGCACGTAGCCGACCTGCGCGTAGCCGCCGTCGAATTTCAGGCTCGGCGCGCTGAAGGGCGGCAGGCCAGTATTCGCTGTGCGGTCGACATTGAACCAGTAGTATTCGCCCTGCGCGATGAGCGGGCCATAGGTCCCCGCCACTTCGACGCCGTAGACCTGCGCCCCGGAAACGTTGGCGATCGCACCGGTCGATATCAGCGACGTTGGATCGATCCGCAGCTCAGGCCGGTCACTGAGCGTGAGCGTCTGCGCCTGCGTCACCAGATTGCGCGGCGGCTGGATCAGCCACTCCGCATCGGCGCCGATATGAAACGAGTAGCCATTGCCGCTGATGGGATTGCCGGCAATGCGGGCGACGGCGCCATATTGCTCGCTTGTCCCGGGCGGAGAGACGCTGGACGCAGAGTGGATCTGACCCGTGGTTGGTCCGGTGACATAGGCGCCGACCCAGAGCTGGTCGTTCCACCAGCGGGTGCCGGCGGCCGAACGGAAGTCACCGGCTGCGATATTTTGTGCGATGACGCCGACCGAAGCACGCTCCATGAACAGGATGTCGTTGGAGCTGGTCGATTCGTCGAGCGTCCAGGGCAGGTCCATGATGCCGGCTTCGACCGCCATCTTGCCGCCGAACGGTTTCAGGCCGGTGTAGCTCAGATAGGCGTTTTCGACGCCGGACGTGCCGCCGCCGGGCAGCGAGCCCGGAGCTGTGCCGCCGAAGCCGTCGGACGAGCCGCCGAAGTCATAGATCAGCGCGTAGTTCCAGTCGCCGAAGAATTTGCCGACGACGCCGATCCGCGCGCGGCGGAGATTTTCGCCGCTGTCGAGCTTCTGCGGCACGGTCGCCGCGGTGTTGGGACGGTAGTCGTAGCCGCCGACGTCCCAGTGGACGCGGCTCGTGATCGCGACGCAGTTCTGTTCGTCCGCGGTGCAGATGGTCGGCCGGTTGTTCGGCATGGTCACGACGACACCGGATGGAGCCACCGGGCCCTTGACCGGAATGGCGGCTTGCGCGTTGGCAACCGCGGCCTTCGCTTCGGTTCTCGCTTCGGCCTTGGCCTTCGCCGTGGCCGCCGTGTTCGCCGCGGTCTGATTTTGCAGTTTATCGAGCTTCTGCTCGAGCAGCTTCAATTGCTGCTTCAACAATGCGATCTCCTGATCGCTGTTGCTCGCCGTCTGTGCGTGGCCTTGCGAAGCCGCGAGCGCGCCGGCGAGGCCGAGCGCCGCGGTTGTGAATCTTTTCCTATTCACGTCATCCACTCCCTTACTGATCAGCGTCCCGATCATCACGGAGAATCGTACGATCGGCAGATGACCGCCCCGCGACGAATATCACGCACGAGCCCGGTTCCCGCTGATGCAAATTCGCATCAACCGAATCGTGCTTAACTTCCACTCTGGAGGATGATGGGCGTCATGCCAATCCCGCGGGACCGGCAAAATCGCAGCCCCTCGTGCGGGACTTGCATGCCGGAGCGGGGAGAAAAGGGGGCGAATATTGGCGGGAGCCGCCCTTCTATTGGCGGTCGAACATGCCTATATTCCGGCGTCTTTTCCGAGAGGTAGGAATGTTTCGATTGATCCGCGCCACTGTTATTGCCGCAAGCTGCATGACCCTTCTGGGCAGTCTAGATCCCGCCCTCGCGCAGGACCGTCGGGTCCCGTCGTCTCCGGCGGAGCTCAAGCTGTCCTATGCGCCGATCGTGCAGCGGGTGCAGCCGGCGGTGGTCAACGTCTATGCCGCCAAGGTGGTGCAGAACCGCAATCCGCTGCTGGACGACCCGATTTTCCGCCGTTTCTTCGGCGTGCCGGGCCAGCAGCCCGAGCAGATGCAGCGCTCGCTCGGCTCCGGCGTCATCGTCGATCCCTCGGGTCTCGTGGTTACCAACGTCCATGTCATCGAGGGCGCCGACCAGGTCAAGGTGTCGCTCTCGGACAAGCGGGAGTTCGAGGCCGAGATTCTGCTGAAGGATTCCCGCACCGATCTGGCGGTGCTGCGCCTCAAGGACGCCAAGGAGAAATTCCCCACCCTCGACTTCACCAACTCGGATGAGTTGATGGTCGGCGACGTCGTGCTCGCGATCGGCAATCCCTTCGGCGTCGGCCAGACCGTGACCCACGGCATCATCTCGGCACTCGCGCGCACGCAGGTCGGCATCACCGACTATCAGTTCTTCATCCAGACCGATGCAGCGATCAATCCCGGCAATTCCGGCGGTGCGCTGGTCGACATGAACGGCAGGCTGGCCGGCATCAACACCGCGATCTATTCGCGCTCCGGCGGCTCGCAGGGCATCGGGTTTGCGATTCCTGCCAACATGGTGCGCGTCGTCGTTGCCTCCGCCAGGAGCGGCGGCAAGGCGGTGAAGCGGCCGTGGCTCGGCGCGCGGCTCCAGGGGGTGACGCCCGACATCGCGGAGAGCCTGGGCCTGCGCTCGCCGACGGGCGCGCTGGTCGCGAGCGTCGTGTCGAACGGGCCTGCGGCGAAAGCCGGCTTGAAAGCCTCCGATCTGATCGTCGCGATCGACGGGCAGACGGTCGACGATCTCAATGCCTTCGACTACCGCCTGGCCACCCGTCCGCTCGGCGGTACCGCGCAACTCGACGTGCAGCGCGCCGGCAAACCGATCAAGCTCACCGTGCAGCTCGAGACCGCGCCTGACACCGGTCGCAATGAGATCGTCATCACCGCGCGCTCGCCATTCCAGGGTGCGAAGATCTCGGCCATCACGCCGGCGGTCGCCGACGAATTGCATCTCGATGCCGACACCGAGGGCGTCGTGATCACCGAAATCGGCGACGACACCACGGCCGCAGGCGTCGGCTTCCAGAAGGGCGATATCATTCTTTCGGTCAACAACCAGAAGATCGGCCAGACCAGCGATCTGGAGAAGGCGGCGGGCGTGTCCGCGCGGCTCTGGCGTATCGCGCTGCTGCGCGGCGGCCAGCAGATCAACGTCACGCTCGGCGGATGAGCGCGAAGCGACCACAGGGGACGCCAACGCTCTTCGCCGCGGCTGGGCTCGATCACGATGCCCCGCATCCGCTGCCGGACCGCCTGCGCCCGCGCGCGCTGTCGGAGGTCGTGGGTCAGGACCACATCCTCGGCCCGGACGGCGCGCTGACACGCATGCTGGCGACGCGTACGCTCGGCTCGCTGGTGTTCTGGGGACCGCCGGGCACCGGCAAGACCACCGTGGCGCGGCTGCTCGCTGACGCCACCGACCTGCATTTCGAGCAGATCTCCGCGGTATTCTCCGGCGTCGCCGACCTGAAAAAGGCCTTTGACGCCGCGCGCGCCCGCCGCGAGATGGGCAAGGGCACGCTGCTGTTCGTCGACGAGGTGCATCGCTTCAACCGCGCGCAGCAGGATTCCTTTCTGCCGGTGATGGAGGACGGAACGGTGGTGATGGTCGGCGCCACCACCGAAAATCCGTCCTTCGAGCTCAACGCGGCGTTGCTCTCGCGCGCCCGCGTGCTGGTGTTCCATTCGCTCGACGCCGCAGCAATCGAAAAACTGTTCGCGCATGCGGAAGTCGTCGAGGGCAAGAAGCTGCCGCTGGATGCGGAGGCGCGCGCCGCGCTCGCACGCATGGCCGACGGCGACGGCCGTGCTGCGCTGACGCTGGTCGAGGAAGTCTGGCGTTCCGCGCGCGCCGGCGAGATATTCACGGCCGAGCAGTTGCAGGACATCTTGCAGCGCCGCGCGCCGATCTACGACAAGTCCGCCGACGGCCACTACAACCTGATCTCGGCCCTGCATAAGTCCGTGCGCGGCTCAGATCCGGACGCGGCGCTCTATTATCTTGCGCGCATGCTGGACGCCGGCGAGGATCCGCTGTTCCTGGCGCGGCGCGTGGTGCGCATGGCGGTCGAGGACATCGGCCTTGCCGATCCGCAGGCGCTCGTCATCGCGAATGCGGCGAAGGACGCCTTCGACTTCCTGGGTCATCCCGAAGGCGAGCTCGCGATCGCCCAGGCCGTCGTCTATCTCGCCACCGCGCCGAAATCGAACGCAGTCTACGCTGCCTTCGGCGCCGCGATGCAGACCGCAAAGCAGGCCGGCTCCCTGCTGCCGCCGAAGCACATCCTCAACGCGCCCACCGGTCTGATGAAGTCGGAGGGCTATGGCGCAGCCTACGAATACGACCACGACGCGCCCGACGCGTTTTCCGGCCAGGACTATTTCCCGGAGGCCCTTGGACGCCAGACCTTCTACGACCCGCCCGAGCGCGGGTTTGAGCGGGAGATCAGGAAGCGGCTGGATTACTGGGCGAAGCTGCGGAAGGAGCGGGGCGGCTCGCGTTGAAATCGGCCATTTCGTCGTGACGAGAAGCCGCTTTTAGGCTAGGCAGACAACCATGAGCCGCCGCATCAAGAGAACCAACCCAAAGCCCCGCTCGCGTGATGAACGCAAGGAAGCGCGTCCGTTCAAGGCGCGTAGCGCGCAGAAGGCAGGGCCGCGGCCGGGCGGCAAGCCGGGTTCGAAGCCGCCACGTTTCGCTAGCGAGCGCACCGAGCGGCGTGCGCCTGAGCCGGCGAGCGCAAAGCCCGTCGAGGCGCTGCTGCCGACCAAGGTGCAGACCGTCACCGTGACGGCCGACGAGAACAACATGCGCGTCGATCGGTTTCTGGAGGCGCGTTTCCCAGGGCTGTCGTTCTCCCACATCCAGCGCGTCGTGCGCAAAGGCGAACTGCGCGTCGACGGCAAG
The DNA here is from genome assembly GCF_059803475.1 of Bradyrhizobium sp. UFLA05-89. NCBI lineage: Bacteria > Pseudomonadati > Pseudomonadota > Alphaproteobacteria > Hyphomicrobiales > Nitrobacteraceae > Bradyrhizobium > Bradyrhizobium sp. UFLA05-89. The sequence continues at coordinate 168,442 of NZ_JBANBA010000003.1, forward strand.
CGGGTCGACAGCAAGGACCGGCTGGAGGAGGGGCAGAGCGTCCGCATTCCGCCGTTGAAGCTGGATACGCCGAAGCTGCCCGGCGCGCTCTCCGAAGCCGCGCAAAAAACGCTTCAAGCGCTCAAGGAGATGACGCTCTACGAGGACGACGACGTCCTCGTGCTCAACAAGCCGGCGGGGCTTGCGGTGCAGGGGGGCTCCGGCACCACGCGGCACATCGACCAGATGTTGGAAGTGATGCGGGACGCCAAGGGGCAGAAGCCACGCCTGGTGCATCGCATCGACAAGGACACGTCAGGCTGCCTGTTGATCGCGAAGACGCGCTTTGCCGCGACCCATCTCACCGGTGCCTTCCGCTCGCGTTCGGCACGGAAGATCTATTGGGCGCTGGTGCCGGGTCTGCCGAAGCCGAAGCAGGGCCGCATCTCGACCTTCCTCGCGAAAGAGGAGAGCGAGGACGACACCATCATGCGCATCGCCCAACATGGCGACGAGGGCGCGAGCCACGCGGTGACCTACTATGCGGTGGTCGAGACCGCCGGCAACAAGCTCACCTGGGTGTCGCTGAAGCCGGTGACCGGGCGCACGCACCAGCTTCGCGCCCACATGGCCCATATCGGCCATCCCATCATCGGCGATCCCAAATACTTCAACATCGAGAACTGGGAATTGCCGGGCGGCCTGCAAAACCGGCTGCATCTGCTCGCGCGCCGTATCGTCATTCCGCATCCGCGCGGTGGGGTCATCGACGCCAGCGCTCCGCTGCCGCCGCACATGCAGCAGTCGTGGAACCTGCTTGGCCTCGACGCAACAAGATTTGATCCGATCGAGAACGCGCCGGAGGAGTAATCCGCTTGCGCGACCACGGGAGGAGCACGACATGTCCTCCATGAAGGCGACGCTCTCCATCCTGGTGGTTCTAGCTGCGCTCGCGGCGGGGCAGGGCAGTTTCGCGCAGACGCTGGTGCCGGGCACCTCGCCGCTATTGCTGCCACCACCGCCTCCTCCGCCGCCACCGCCAAAGATCGAGATACCGAAAGTCCCGCAGCTCGATGCGCGGCCGAGCAACAATTACAGACCGGCGCCACGATCCTCATTCAGCGACCGCATCAGCAAATGCCTCGATGACGCTGCCGGGGCGGGGCTTAGCCCAGCCGATCGCGGCACGTATTCACGCATGTGCGCGAACCAGTAGGTCATCCCGCCACATCCTCAGTTGTCATCGCTCGACCGGGCGATCCAGTACTCCGAGACGGCTGTGATTGAATCGATAAGCCGCGGCGTACTGGATGCCCCGCCTGCTGTTTAGACCGGACAGATCACTGCGCGGGGCATGACAGCGGCGAGTGTGACAGGGGCCCGCTAGTTCCTGAACTGCTCCAGAAACATCCGCAGGCTGTCATGCGGGCTCTCGACGTCGGTGATCAGCCAGCCTTCCGGCCCGTCGACCAGGATGAAGTTCAGCGTCACCCGACGGCCGTTATTGTCGAACAGCGCCGCGACATAGGTCTTGTCGTATTGCTTGCGAAGCACCGAGATCGCGACCGGGCCGAGTGTCCAGGTCTGGCTTTGCACCAGGAAATCGTAGGGCTCGCTCCGCTGGCTGCTCCAGACCTTGCGCAGGCTGGGGTCGAAGAACTGGCGCGCGGTCGGAGCATCTCGCGGCAGGCCTTTCGAGAACTCCGGTGCACCCCGGCCGTAATGGGCATAGACGTTGCGCACCAGCGATTCCGGCGAGCGGAAACCGGCCTCGGCGACAACCGACCAGAAGCCGGCGAACAGGGCCATAATGCCAGCGATTTCCTTCATGCCTGCCGCTCGCTTTATCGGCTGCCGGACATACTTTAGAAGCCTAGCATCCAGGGATTAGGGTCGAAAACCGAATGCGTGAATTGTTTGACGAGGTTGCGGGCCAGTCCCGGCTCGATCCGCAGGAGGCCGCGCGGGCTGCCTCCCGGGCGCCCCTGCGCAAGCGTTTCTATGCGCAGGCGGGCGTTGCGGAGGCCGAGGGCGGCTTCGCCATCACGCTCGACGGCAAGCCGATCAAGACGCCGTCCGGCCGCCAGGTTGTCATCCCCGCGAAGCTGCTCGCCGACGCGGTCGCCGCGGAATGGGCGGGCCAGGCGGAGACGATCGACCCCATGACCATGCCGCTGACGCGGCTCGCCAACAGCGTGGTCGAGGGCGTGGTCGGCCGCGTCGATCTCGTCAGCGATGACCTCGCAAAATACCTCCAGTCCGACCTGCTGTTCTATCGCGCCGGCCATCCCGAGGGCCTGGTGGCCCGCGAGGCCGTGCATTGGGACCCCGTGCTGTTCTGGGCGGCCGAGACGCTTGGCGCGCATTTCATCCTGTCCGAGGGCATCATGCATGTCACCCAGCCGGAGCAGGCGATCGCGGCCGCGCGGGCGGCCCTGCCCGGGGATCCCTGGTCGGTCGCAGCTTTGCACGTGATCACGACGCTGACGGGCTCGGCGCTGCTGGCCCTCGCCCTGGCGCATCGGGCGCGTGATGCCGACCAGGTCTGGGCCGCCGCCCATGTCGACGAGGACTGGAACGCCGATCAGTGGGGCGTGGATGAGGAGGCGGCCGGCCGCCGCGCCGCCCGGCTGAAGGATTTTGCCGCGGCGGTGGTGGTCCTCGAGGCCGTGAACGGGCTCCCGACGCAAGGTCCTTAACGGGAGGTTTACGACGGATGGCTAGGGTTGCTCGCGTTCCGCGGGTCCTGAAAACATGCCGACGCCGATAAGCTCGATTGTATCAGTCAGCGCCGCCACCTCCGTAGCCGATACGGCAACGCCGGAGCTCGTGCTCCAGGCGGGCTCGGTCGTCGACGCCAAGGTCGTCAGCGTGATGGCCGACAATCTCGTACGCATCGCGATCGTCAACCTCTCGATTGACGTTATGTCGGAGGTGGCGCTGTCGCCGGGGCAGAACCTCCAGCTCGCGGTGTCGCAGAGCGATGGCACCGTACGCCTTGCGATCGTCAACGGAACGGACGGGGCGGCGACCGATCAGGTCACGCTGACGCCAGGTGCGGTCGCGCTCACCGACGCGCCCACGCTCGCGCCGTCCGCGACCGCTGGGCGCAATCTCCTGACGCCGCTCGAGCAGATCGCCGTTTCGGTGGCCTCCAGTGAGGCGGTGACCAAGCAGGGCAGCCAGGCGCCGCTGTTTGCCAATCTCGCCTCGGTCGTCACCAACAGTGACCTGCCGGCCGGGCTGAAGCAGGCCGTGCTGGACGTGCTGGCGCAGCAGACACCACTCGGTCCGCAGCTCGACGGTGGCGACATCGAGTCCGCGTTCCAGAAATCCGGGATCTTCCTCGAGGCCTCGCTGGCGTCAGGGCTGATGCCTGCAAGCGGCACCGTTCCTGATCTGAAGGCGGCGCTTCTCGTGCTGCGCCAGACGCTCGCTGCAACGTCGGGCGCGGTTGAAACTTTGGCGCCGCAAGTGGCGGCACCGGCAAACGCGCTTCCCGCCGCGCCTGCGGCCGTGGCGCGGGCCGTGACCTCGCTCGAGCAGATTGCTGGCGAAACGTTCCAGGCGCCGCCGCTCTCACCTGAAGCTGGCCCAGGCCAGACGCTGCAGGCGCCGCACGGCGCCGATATCGCGGCCGCGCTCACCGAGGCCATGACCGAAGGCGCGCTGCCGCGCGCCGTGTCACCCGGCGTCGCGCTGAGCCTGCTCCAGGAAGCCGTGCAAGAGCTGCCGCATGCCATGGGCGCCGCGTTTGCGGCATCCAAAGCCGCGGCGCCGGACGCGCACAGCCTCGACACGATGCCGCGTGCGGCGACCGCGCCGCCGCCATTTCGCGGTGCGCTGCCATCGCCGCAGGCGATCCCAGCGGCCTCGCTGGCATCAGATGCTCCGCTGAGTCAGACCGTGCACCGGCTGCTCGACGACACCGACGCCGCGATCGCGCGGCAGACTTTGTTGCAGGTCGCATCACTTCCGGATCGCGTCGATGCCAGCGGCCAACGCGTCGATCCGTCCGTGCCGCAATGGGCGTTCGAAATTCCCTTCGCCACGCCCCAAGGCACCGCGATGGCACAGTTCGAGATTACGCGCGACGGTGGTGGCAGCGAGTCCGATCCGGCGAAAAAGGCCTGGCGCGCGCGCTTCTCGCTCAACGTCGAGCCGGCCGGCCCCGTGCATGCCCTGATCACGCTCAATGGCGACAAGACATTTGTGCGGATGTGGGCGGAACGTCCTGCCACCGCGCAGCAATTGCGCGACGGCGCCGGCGAGCTCAGCAAGGCGCTGGCCAAAGCCGATCTCAAGCCCGGCGACATCGTGATCCGCGACGGCACGCCGCCGCAGCCGCAACCGGCGCGCGCCGGGCACTTTCTGGATCGCGCGACATGAGCGAGGAGAGCAAGCTCGCCATCGCCCTGCATTACGAGAAGGGCAGCGGTGCGCCGCGGGTCGTCGCCAAGGGCAAGGGCACGATCGGCGCCAAGATCGTGGAACTGGCAAAGGCCCACGACATTCCGATCGAGGAGAACGAGGTGCTGGCGGGCGCGTTGTCCAAGGTCGAGCTCGGCGACGAAATCCCGCCGGACCTCTACAAGGCCGTGGCCGAGGTCTTGGTGTTCGTGCTGCGGCTGTCGGGCCGGGTGCGCTAAAGCCGCGCCAAAACGCTGTCATCGTTTCACCACGAAACCGGCTGCACTGTCGCTACCGACCATTGAACGGATACCGCCCTTGCTGACCCGTCGCTCTACTCTCGGCCTTCTCGCCGCCAGCGCCATCCTGCCATCGCGCGCGCTCGCCAATGTTGCGCCGCCGCTTAGCGAAGTTCGCGACAGCCTCGCGAAGCGTTTTACGGAAGCCGGCACGGCCGGCACCTTCGTCGGCTACAAGGTCGACGACTACATGATTATCCTGAGCGACAAGGAGCGCTCCGCCGAGCCGCGGCTGCCGGCCTCGACCTTCAAGATTCCCAACTCGCTGATCGGGCTGGAAACCGGCGTGGTGCAGGACGTGGACAAGGATGTCTTCCCCTGGGACGGCGTGAAGCGCGACATCGAGGCCTGGAACAGGGATCACACGCTGCGCAGCGCCATCGCGGTCAGCGCGGTGCCGGTCTATCAGGAGATCGCGCGCCGCATCGGCCAGGAGCGGATGCAAAAATACGTCGACCTCTTCGAATATGGCAATCGCGACATCGGCGGCGGCATCGACCAGTTCTGGCTGACCGGAAACCTGCGCATCGATCCCATGGACCAGATCGACTTCGTCGACCGGCTGCGGCGCCGCGCGCTGCCGATCTCCGGGCGCAGCCAGGATCTCGTCTGCGATATCCTGCCGGTGACGAAAGTCGGCACCTCCATCATCCGTGCCAAGTCCGGCCTCACGGGTAAGGAGCAGGGCTCGCTCGGCTGGATGGTCGGCTGGGCCGAGAAGGGCGACGCGCGCACCGTGTTCGCGCTCAACATGGATTGCCGCGAGCCGCGTCACATCGCCGATCGCATGACGCTGACGCAAGCCTGCCTTGCCGATATCGGCGCAATTTAACGTAGCAGCTCTGGAGTCTGTCGCGCAGCTCGACTAGCATTGCTCGGCTACTAATCGGCCGTTCGGCGCGAGCGCCGCATACGAGACCTTGTATGATGCTGCATCGCCGCTCGGTTCTCCTCGGAGGCTCCGCACTTCTACTTGGCGGCGCGCGGCTGCATGCTCAGTCCCTGCCTGAGCAGGAGCTCGCGGCCTTGCTCGAGGACCACATCGAGACCGGCCACGAGACCATGGGGCTCGTGGCGGGTCGCATCGACGGCGGTCGCCGCATCGTCGCGACCCATGGGCGTTCGGGAGCCGCCAATAATCGCGCGCTCGACGCCGACACCGTCTTCGAGATCGGCTCGATCACAAAGGTCTTCACCGCCTTGCTGCTGGCCGAGATGGTCGGACGAGGCGAGATGGCGCTGGATGATCCCGCGGCCAAGTTCCTGCCCGAGCGGGTCAGGATGCCGGAATATCAGGGCGTCCCGATCACCTTGCTGGATCTAGCGACCTACACTTCCGGCCTGCCGAACATGCCCAACAATTTTGCGCCGAAGGACCCCACCAATCCGTATGCCGACTACACCGCCGATCGGCTCTACGATTTCCTGTCGAGCTACAGGCTCGCCTACACGCCGGGCAAGCACTACGAATACGCCAATCTCGGCTTCGGCCTGCTCGGGCACGTATTGGCACTGCGCGCGGGCAAAAGTTACGAGGAGCTCGTCACTTCGCGCATCTGCGCGCCGCTCGGCATGGACGACACGCGGATCACGCTTTCCGCCGCGCTGCGCGAGCGCCTGGCGCCAGGCCACAATACAGCGTTGGCACCCGTGGCGAATTGGGACCTCGATGCGCTCGCAGGCGCCGGCGCGCTGCGCTCGACCTTGAACGACCTCTTCAAGTTCGTCGAGGCCTATCAGGGCACGCGCGACACGCCGCTCGATGCCGCCATGAGGATGACGCTGTCGCTGCGGCGTCCGCGAGAGCCGCAGCGTGACGTTGCCATGGGCTGGTTCACCAGCTTGCGCTTCGACGACGAGGTGATCTGGAAGGACGGCGGCACCGGCGGCTATGCGACCTTCATCGGCTATTCGACCAGTACCGGGAAGGCATCCATCCTGCTGTCGAATGCGAACGATTATGGCGCCAACACCTCGCTCGCACTGAACATGATCAACCCGGTCTATCCGCCACCGAAGATCCGGCACGAGGTCCCCGTCGATCCGGCGCTGCTCACAGCCTATATGGGCCGCTACCAGATCGCAGCGACCTTCGTGCTGACGGTGCGCGCCGACGGCAGCCATCTGTTCGTGCAGGCGACCGGGCAGGCCGAATATGAGGTATTTGCCGAGAGCGAGACGGATTTCTTCTACCGCGTCGTCGACGCTCAGCTCACTTTCGCAAGGCCCGAGGACGGCGCAGCGCCGATGCTGACGCTGCACCAGAACGGCAAGGACATGCGCGGGCGGCGGGTGCCCTAATCTTACTGTGTCATAAAATCATCCGCACGGTACGTCTTTGGATGAGAGCAGTACAGCACGGACATCGTCGCAGGCGACTGATGAGCGCAACGCTCAGGCGTCGTCGCATCGTTGCGATCGAGTTTGGGATGTGACGTTCGGTCCTGAACGGCAGAGCCTCTTGGCCGGTAATTGCGGGGAAGCAGAGATTTTTTGACCGGCCTGGAGGAACGAGGTCCTGAGGGGGGAATCGTCTCCCGTTCGGAGATCAGGAATCCGTAGGCTGCAATGCAGAGCGTGGCGTGATGGTGGAAGCCGCGCCAACCGCGCCCTTCGAAGTGGTCAAGGCCGGTCTCCTGCTTGAGCTCCTGGTAGTCGCGCTCGATGCGCCAACGCAGCTTTGCAATGTCGACGAGA